>JANNGN010000001.1:0-3112 GCA_031403895.1 Rubrivivax sp.
CATCAGCGCAGGCTTGCCCTCGGCGCCGTAGGCCAGCGCGTCGCACAGGATGACGCGGCCTTCGGCGTCGGTGTTGCCGATCTCGATGTGCAGGCCCTGGCGCGTCTTGAACACGTCGCCCGGTCTGAACGCATTGCCGGCAATGGCGTTTTCCACCGCCGGAATGATCAACTGCAACCGGATGGGCAGCTTCAGTGCCATCACCATCTGCGCCAGGCCCAGCGCATTGGCCGCGCCGCCCATGTCCTTCTTCATCAGCCGCATGCCGTCGGCGCTCTTGATGTCCAGGCCACCCGAGTCGAAGCACACGCCCTTGCCGACGAGCGTGAGCTTCGGGTCCTTCGGCTTGCCCCAGTTCAACTCGATCAGGCGCGGCGCGCGGCCCGACGCCGTGTCGGCCGCACGGCCCACGGCGTGGATGGCCGGGAAGCCCGCTTTCAGCAGCGCGTCCCCCACCGTCTGCTTGAAGGTGGCACCGTGCTGACGCGCCACCAGCCGCACCGCTTCGGCCAATGCGGCCGGGCCCATGTGTTCGGCCGGCGTGTTGATGAGGTCGCGCGTGCTGGCTATTGCCGCGGCCAGGATCAGCGCGCGGTGTGCCGCGTCACCGCCAGGCAGCGACAGCTCGGCGCTGGCGCGGCGCGCTGGCTTGTAGAGGTCGAAGGTGTAGCTGCCGAGTTCCCACGACATCGCTGCCGCGCCAGCGTCCAGCGCCAGACCTGCACCGCCGAGGTGGTAGTAACCGACCGGCAGCGCCCTGGGCAGCAGCGCCACGGCCCACGGGTCAGCAGCGCTGCGCACACCCGCCCACACGGCGGCGATGCTGCCGTCGGCCGCCGGCAGCAGTGCATGGGTGTCGGGCGCGCCGCTGAAACCGAGCGTCTTCAGCCAGCGCTTTGCGCCAGCGTCCAACGCTTCAGTGGCCGCTGCAAAACCGGCGCGGTCGGTGGTGTGGATGGGGATGCTGTCCTTGCGGGGCTTGCCCAGGCGTACGCTCATGTCGGCTGCTTTCGGGGTTGGGCGGGCGGGATGGCCGGTGCATTGAAAAGAGGATGCAGACTGCCGGGCCCGCATTCTCGGTGCATCGGAGAACAGGCTGCGAGCTGTCGCTTCACGCCACCGGGCTGCAATTCGTCGCAAGGCGATGGTGGGCAGACCGGCCGGCACGCACCATGCGCACCTTGCTTCAACAAGGATGCACCATGAACCCGCTGAAATTGATCACGCGCCCGGCCAACGACATAGCACAGGCAATCATCATGCCCTTCAAGGCACTGTTCGTGATCGGCCTCACCGGGTTCATCAACGCCATGACCTACAACGGCAACTGGTGGTTCAAGTGGGTGGCTTTCGGCATGGGCATCGCGGTGCTGGTGTCGCTGGCGCGCGCGGCCAAGACCTTGCTGCTGCTGGCACTGGTGGCCTGGGTGGGCTGGAAGATCTATCAACGCTACGGTCAGGCCGCGCGCGAGCGTTTCGACGCCTGGGTGGCGCAGGCCCAGCCACAGGCGGCGCAGGTGCTGCATGCGCTGCGCTCGCCCACCCGCAGCGAGAGCCCCCACACCACAGCCGGCACCGCCTCAGGCTGAGGGCGCTGCGGCAGCGGGTGCAGCCGGGGCTGCTGCCGGCAGGGCAGCAGCTCCGCGCTCGACGTGCCAGTCCACCAGGCGGCGCATGTTGCCCATCGACACCCAGTGCAGGTGCATCAGGCCGAGCACACCGCTGCGGTGCAGTTCGGCCACCACGTCGTCGGGCAGTTGTGTGGCCTTCACGTCGTCCACCGTCAGGAAGCCATCGACCGAATGCTGGCGGCCGTCAGGCAGCGTGGCGTCAAAGCGCATCTCGCGCAGCAGGCCCAGTTCCAGCAGGCGCTTGCCCACCAGGCGCGTGCGCTGAATCTCGGCCTCCAGCGTCTCCAGTTCCTTCTGCATCGTGGTCACGAGTTCGCCCGGCTTGCCGTCGGCGTCAAACACGACCTGGCCCTCTTCCTTGTTGACACCCGCGAAGGCCATGTCCACGCAGACCGCAAAACGTTCAGCGTCGATGCGCGCAATGCAAAACGGGTACATGCGCAGCAGGGCCGGCATGTATTGCGCGCGCCAGCGTTCACCGCTGACGTAGAGGTTTTCGTTCAGCGTCAGGCCCAGCACGGCGATCGGTGCGATGGCGTCGGTGCCATCGGGCTCAAGTCCGGCCTTCACGAAGACGATCGGAAATTCTCGGCACACATCGCCAAACTCCACCGCCGCCACGAACAAGGCGTTGAGATTCTTCGCCACGCCCCAATCAGTGATGGGCACTTTCAGTTTCAGGTTGCGGTGCAGGGCACTGTCCAGGCCTACGGGCTGGCGGTGCAGGTTCTGATTGATCAAGAGTCTTCTCCAGGGGTTTCTGTGCGGGTGACCAGCACTTTATCGACGCGTTTGCCGTCGAGGTCCACGACCTCGAAGCGCCAGCCTTCCCACAGCACCGCGTCGGCGGTGCGCGGCAGCCGGCCGAGCAGGAGCATGATCATGCCAGCCAGCGTGTTGTAGCGGCCACGGTCTTCTTCGGGCAGTTCTTTCAGCGCCAGCCGGTCCTTGAATTCCGGCACCGGGATCAGGCCGTCCATCAGCCAGCCGCCGTCGGGGCGCTGCACGGCCCAGGCGCCTTCATCACTGGTGGTGCCGAATTCGCCGGTGATGGCTTCCAGCACGTCGCGCTCGGTGATCACGCCCTGCACCGCGCCGTACTCGTCAACGACAAATACGATGTCGGTGCCGGCGGCGCGAAAGTGCTCCAGCAACTCCATGCCCGACAGCGTCTCGGGCACAAACACCGGTGCCTGCAAGTGGTCGGCCAGCACCGGCACTTCACCGCGCGCCAGCGGCTGCAGCAGGCTCGTCACACCGAGCACGCCGCGCACATCGTCCAGCGAGCCGCGGCACACGGGGTAGCGCGTGTGGCCGCCGTCGGTGACGGTCTTCAGCAGCTGATCCAGCGGGTCGGCCTCGTCGAGCCAGACGATCTCGGCGCGCGGAATCATCATCGAGCCGATCTGGCGGTCGTCCAGGCGAAAGACGTTGCGCACCATCAGGTGCTCTTGGGCTTCGATCACGCCTGCATCGACGCC
>JANNGN010000002.1:0-2450 GCA_031403895.1 Rubrivivax sp.
TTGCTGCGTTCGGGCTCGATGCAGACGATGCGTGCCTGCGGGTACAGCGTGTGGAAGTACACCGCGCTGGCGCCGATGTTGGCACCGGCATCCACGATCAGCGCCTGCTTGTCGTCCGCTGCCGATTGATATTGCGCGAGCAGCGCGCGGCCCTGCGGCCAATGGCTGACGCGGTAGTCCTCGTTCAGGAAGATCTGGTCGATGACACCGCGGTCGCCGACTGAATCGGGGCGGAAATAGACATTGCGGTCAGCGCCATGTTTTTTCCATTGGAACTGCGAAAGATTCATGTCAGATCCTGGGGTGTTGAAGTTGGTTGGTCAGGCGTTCAGCGCAGCCACTCGTTGACGCCGCGCCCCAGCGACAGCAACAGCGCATTCAGTTGCTGTCCGTCGTGCAGCGCGTTGACGTAGCTGATGCGCAAGTTGTAGTGCTCGCCTTCGGTGGCCATCACATCGAAGAGGCTGCGCCGGCCGAGCTGCTGCCACTGCTGCAGCGTGAAGTTGCGCAGCTGGTCGGTGTCGCGCAACAGCGCGCCGGCGCGGCGCAGGCGGTCGAAGCTGGCGAGTGTTTGTTCATGCACTTCGGCGACGCGGAAGCGGCGCGCTTCCACCCCTTCGGCACGTTGTGCGGCAGCGGCGTCGGCGCGCTTTTGCGCCGCGCTGGAAGCCGGCGCCAGGCCAGGGCTGAGCAAGGGCACGTTGATCGTCAGGCCCAGTGAATAGTCGCCGGCCCGTGTGTTGCCGCTGTTGCCACCCGTGCCGGCGCGCGCACCGCCGGTGACGGCCCAGCTAAGCTGCGGCTTGGCGCCCGCAGCCACCGCCTGCGCATAACTCTGCGCCGCAGTGGCCTGGGCGCTGAGCTGTGCCACTTCACTCGACCGTTCGACATCCGCCACCAGTTGCTGCAACTCCGGCACCTGCAGCAGTACGCTGGACAGGCCTTCGACGCCAGGCAGGCCGTCGCCCACCAGGCGGCGCAGGCGCACGTCGATCTGGCGCGATTGCGACTGCGCCTGGGCCTGCGACAGCTCAGCCTGCTGCAGCGACTTCCTGGCCTGCACCAGCTCACTGGCGCGGCCACGGTCGGCCTTGACGATGGAGTCCAGCGCTTCCACCAGGCAGCCCATCTTGCGCACGTACTGGCCATAGACCAGCACATGCTGGCGCAAGCGGCTGCGTTCCAGCGCCAGCGCCACCGTGCTCAGTGCCAGCTGTTCCCGCACGCTCAGGCTGCCCTGGCGCGCTGATTCGGCCATCTGGGTGCGCCAGTCGGTGAGGCGGTCGGTGCGGCCGCCGTCATAGAGCAACTGGCTGACCGTGAGCGAGGCCCGTGCCTGCAGCGCAGACATCTCGTTGATGCCGTTGCCACGCGACCCGCCCGGCCCCAGGCCGCCCGACAGGCTGGCCTGCAGCGCCTTGGCGGCGCGTGCTTCTTCGATCTCGAATTCCGCCGCTTCGGCCAGCATTCGGCTGGCGCCAGCGGCGTGGCTGCGCTGCAGCGATTCACGCACCATGCCTTGCAGCGTGGCGCGCGGATCGACTGGCGGCGCGGCGGTGGCCGCCGCACCCGCACCCGCAGCGGCTTCAAGCCGGTCCTCGTCCACACAGCGCGCAGCCGCCGGCCGTGCCAGCAGGCAAGTCGCAAGCACGATGGTGGCAGCGGCCACGAGCAAACGGCGGTCAGGCATGGCGGCTCCGAATGGGCTTGCCGCGCCCGGGCATGGTTTGGCAAGCTGCTGGAAGTCTGCCGCCGAGGCCACCACGCCAATCGCAGAAGTAAACGGGCCTTCGCCGGACAGATCAGCCGCTGGCCCGCACCCCAAACAGCCACGCCGCGCCCGAGAAGCTCAGGAACGACAGCACCGTGCTCGTCATGATGATGCGGGCGATGCGCCCGTTGTCGGCGCCATAACGCTCAGCCAGCAGTGACACACTGCTGGCGCTGGGCAGCGCCGCCGCCAGCGTCAGCACCATCACCTGAAAGCCCGACAGCGGCGCGCCCAGCGCGCGCGCTGCGAGCCCCAGCGCCAGCACCAGCAGCGGGTGCAGCAGCAGCTTGATCAGCGCCGCCGGCAGGTAGTCGCGCAGCGGCGTGCGCCCGCGCGCCAAATCGGCATGCTGGCCGGCGCGGAACAGCACCGCGCCGATGGTGAACAGGGACACCGGCGTGGCAGCGTCGGCGAGCATGCTGACGATCACGTTCAGCGGCCCCGGCAGCGACAGCCCCGCCACCGAAAACGCCGCACCCAGCGCAATCGACCACGGCAGCGGGTTGGACACCGCACCACGCAACGCGCGCAGCGCCGACGCGCGCGCGCCCTGCCCCGCCGCGCCGTGCAATTGCGCCACCGCGATGCAGAGTGAGCTGGTGACGAAGAGGTCGGCCAGCATCGAGCTGATGACCGGCCCCGCCGCCTGCGCGCCCAGCAGCGCCACCAGCAGCGGCAC
>JANNGN010000003.1:0-8274 GCA_031403895.1 Rubrivivax sp.
GCGGCCAACCCCCTGAGCGCGCGTTTCACCCTGCGGCATCAAAGGCGCGCTTCAACCAGCCCTTCAGTGCAGCATCCACTTCCTTGACGCTGCCGATGCGCGTGGTGGCCTGGCACATGCTGCCCGGCGGCTGCACCTTCAAGCGCTCGTGTGGCGGCAGATCCTTGGCGTTGAGGCCGATTTCCACCGCGTCCTTCGTCGCCGGCCCGACCATCGCAAACTGCTTCTTGCGGCGCAGGCTGATGTAGCTCTTTTTCGGCGCGGCCTCAAAGTCACCGAGTGCCTGCACCGCCGCCATCACGGCGTCGTGCAGCGGGCGCAACGCAGCCTTGGGGCCCGCGTAGATGCCGTCCAGCGGGTCGCCTTCAGCACCGGCGGGCGGCGCCACTGGTGAACCCGAACCCAGGTCCGGCAGCGGCTTGCCGATGAAGCTGGCCACCATGTTGGCGTCGCCGTAACCGAGCTTGAACTGCGCCATCAACCAGCTTCGTTTTTCGCCATGCTTTGCCAAGCCAGTGGCGGCCACGGCCGCGTGCAGATCAGCGATCGTTCGGCCGGTCCTGGACTGCACGTTTTTAAGCTGCGTCTGCACGGCGGCTTGCGGGTCTGCCATTGTTGGTCTCCATCGGTTCAGGGTCGCTTCGGTGGCCCGGGGCCAGCGTGCGTGCGCCGCAACGCAGCGCTGCCTTCATGGTCACACATCAAGCGCGGGCCTTCAAGCCGTCGCGTGAGGTGCAGGCGTGCGTGAACGCGCCACGGCAGGCCTGCGTGAACGCGCCAGAGCGCGAGTGCGCGGCCTAGAATTCCGCGATTCTTTGCCAGCCGCCGGAGCACCGCCATGGACACCCGCACTTCCCCCATCCGCCTGCGCATCAGCCAGCTGCAGGAACTGCTGGCGCGCGAACGGGTACACGCGCTGCTGGTGCCTTCGAGCGACCCGCACCTGAGCGAGTACCTGCCCGCACATTGGCAAGGTCGGCAGTGGCTGAGCGGCTTTACGGGCTCGATGGCCACGCTGGTGGTGGCGCAGGACCGCGCCGCACTCTTTGCCGACAGCCGCTACTGGGTGCAAGCAGAAGCCGAGCTGGGCGGTACCGGCATCGAACTCGTGAAGATCGCCACCGGCGCTTCCACCGCACACCTGGACTGGCTGGCGCGCCAGGTGCCGCGCGGCGCCACGGTGGCGGTCGATGGCCAGGTGCTGGGCCTGGCGATGGCCGGCATGCTTGAACGCGCGCTGCAGGGCGCCGGTGTGCAGCTGCGCACCGACATCGACCTGCTCGGCGCCATATGGCCCGAGCGCCCCGCGCTGCCGCAGCAGCCGGTGGTCGAACACCTGGCGCCGCATGCCACGCTCTCGCGCAGCGACAAGCTGGCGGCCGTGCGGCAAGCCATGGCCGCGCAAGGCGCCACGCACCACTTTGTATCGACCGTGGACGACGTGGCCTGGATCACGAACCTGCGCGGCAGCGACGTCAGCTACAACCCCGTCTTCCTGGCTCACCTGCTGATCGACCTGAGCGGCGCCACGCTCTTCATCGGCGCCGACAAGGTCGATGCCGCACTGGCGGCGCGCCTGGCCGCCGACGGCCTGCGCCTGGCGCCTTACGCGGATGCGGGCCAAGCACTCGGCGCCTTGCGCAAAGACGACACGCTGCTGATCGACGCCAAGCGCATCACCTTTGGCCTGCGCGCGCAAGTGGCGGCCGTCTGCACCGTGCTCGAAGCCATCAACCCGAGCACGCTGCACAAGAGCCGCAAGAGCGCGGCCGACGCGGCCCACGTGCGCGAGGCGATGACTGAGGACGGCGCCGCGATGTGCGAGTTCTACGCCTGGTTTGAAGCGGCGCTGCTGGCGGCGCAGCAGGGCGGCGAACGCATCACCGAGCTGACGGTGGATGAACGCTTGAGCGCCGCGCGCGCCAAACGCAGCGGCTTCATGGGCCTGAGCTTCTCGACCATCGCCGGCTTCAACGCCAACGGCGCCATGCCGCACTACCGCGCCACCGACGAGTCGCACGCGGTGATTGAAGGCGACGGCTTGCTGCTCATCGACAGTGGCGGCCAGTACCTGGGCGGCACGACGGACATCACGCGCGTCTGGCCCATCGGCACGGTGAGCGCGGCGATGAAGCGCGACTACACGCTGGTGCTCAAAGGCACGATGGCGCTGTCACGCGCGCGCTTTCCGCGCGGCACGCTGAGCCCCATGCTCGACGCGCTGGCACGCGCGCCGCTGTGGGCCGAAGGCATCGACTTTGGCCACGGCACCGGACACGGCGTGGGCTACTTTCTCAACGTCCACGAAGGCCCGCAGTCGATCAGCAAGGTCATCCCCGACGTCCACATGGCGATGGAGCCGGGCATGATCACGTCCATCGAGCCTGGCGTGTACCGAGCCGGCCAGTGGGGCGTGCGGATCGAGAACCTGGTGCTCAATGTGAGCGCAGCCACTGCCGAGGGCAGCACCTTTGCCGAGTTCCTGGAATTCGAAACGCTGACGATGTGCCCGATCGACACCCGCTGCATCGACAACACGCTGATGCGCGACGATGAACGCGCCTGGCTCAACGGCTACCACCGGGCAGTGCGCGAGCGCCTAACGCCGCGTGTCAGCGGCGCTGCGCTGACCTGGCTCGAAGCACGCACACTGCCGATCTGAAGGCCAGCGTGCCAGCGTCAGCCTTCAGCCTGGGGCTGGACCTTGGCGGCACCAAGGTCGAAGCCGCACTCTTCGACCCCCAGGGCACGCAGGCCTGGCGCCGCCGCACGCCCACGCCAGCGGGTGACTACGCGGCGACGGTGCGCGCGCTGGCGGCCGAAGTGGCGCATGCACGCAGCGTCGTCGCCGGGCGGGCAGCCGGCGCAGCGATGACGGTGGGCGTTGGCACGCCCGGCACTCAGACCTTCACGGGCCGCATGAAAAACTGCAACTCGACCTGCCTCAACGGCATGCCGCTGCAGGCTGACCTGCAAGCCGCCATCGGCCAACCGGTTCGGCTGGCGAACGATGCCAACTGCCTCGCGCTGTCCGAAGCCACTGACGGCGCCGGTGCGGGTGCGGCGGTGGTCTTTGCCGTCATCCTGGGCACCGGCACGGGCGCCGGCATCGTTGTCAACGGGCACTTGCTGACGGGCCCCAACGGCCTGGCCGGCGAATGGGGCCACAACCCGCTGCCGTGGCGCGAGGCGGCCGAGGACCCGCTTTACGACTGCTACTGCGGCCAACGCGGCTGCGTCGAATCGCTCATCTGCGGCCCCGGCCTGGCGCGCGAGCATGCCGACCGCCACGGCGGCGCGCTCGACGCCGTGGCCATCGCCGCCTGTGCTGCAGCGGGCGACCCCGCCTGCGCCGCCACATTGCAGCGCCACGCGCGGCGGCTAGCGCGCGCGCTGGCGGCCGTCATCAATCTGCTCGACCCGGATGTGATCGTGCTCGGCGGTGGCCTGTCGGCGCTGCCACACCTGTATGCCGAGGTGCCGGCGCTGTGGTCGAGCTGGGTCTTTGCAGCCGGCGCGGGTGGTCCGGACGGCCAGGACGGCCAGGGCGGTCAGCGCGGCGCGGTGCGCACCCGGCTGCTGCCGGCCGTGCACGGTGACGCGTCGGGCGTGCGCGGTGCGGCCTGGTTGTGGCGCGCGGGATAGCGCGCCGCAGCGCGGTTCACTGTTCTCAATACTGGCTGGCGGGCAAACGCACGCGCAGCCCGTCGAGTGCAGGGGTCAGCACCAGCCGGCAGGACAGGCGGCTGCCGGGTTCGCGCGCTGAGGCCGTCATCTCCAGCATCGAACATTCGTCGGCACTGGGCGCAGGCAGCCGAGTTGCCCATTCGGCGTCCAGCATCACGTGGCAGGTGGCGCAGGTGAGGCTGCCGCCGCAATCGGCGGCGATGGCTTCGACGCCGGCATGCACGGCTTCCTGCATCAGGCTGCGGCCCACCCGTGCCTGCAGCGTGTACACGCGGCCGTCGGCGGCTTGCAGCTGGACGGTGATGATGGTCGCGGTCGTGGTGTTCAGCGCAGCATCCTTGAATCAGCAATGAACGAAGTATCGAAGTATTCGCAGCCCTGCTGCATCGCCAGCCGCAGTCGAAATCGCAATCGCACGCACCATGGCCTGCCGGACCGCCGCAGCCACCAGCGGCTGGTCTCAGTCCGCACGGCACCAGCCCTACATCAACACAATGTCGTATTGCTCCGAACTCATCGTCGCTTCCGCGCTCAGCGAAATCGGCTTGCCGATGAATTCGCTCAAGCCCGCCAGATGCACGCTCTCTTCGTCCAGCAGCATCTCCACCACGGTGGCGCTGGCGATGACGCGGAATTCGCGCGGGCTGAACTGGCGCGCTTCGCGCAGGATCTCGCGCAGGATGTCGTAGCAGACGCTGCGCGCCGTCTTCACCTGGCCGCGGCCCTGGCAGGTGGGGCACGGTTCGCACAGCATGTGGGCCAGGCTTTCGCGCGTGCGCTTGCGCGTCATCTCCACCAGGCCTAACTGCGTAAATCCGCTGACTGTGGTGCGCGTGCGGTCGCGTGCGAGCTGCTTTTTCAGCTCGGTCAGCACCGCCTGCTGGTGGTCTTCACGCGTCATGTCGATGAAGTCGGCAATGATGATGCCGCCCAGGTTGCGCAGCCGCAGCTGGCGTGCGACCGAGCCCGCCGCTTCCAGGTTGGTCTTGAAGATGGTGTCGTCGAAATTGCGCGCGCCGACAAAGCCGCCGGTGTTGACGTCGATCGTCGTCAGCGCTTCGGTCTGGTCGATGATGAGGTAGCCACCGCTCTTCAAGTCCACCCGCCGGGCCAGTGCGCGCGTCAGTTCGTCTTCGATGCCGAAGAGGTCGAAGATGGGTCTTTCTCCGCTGTACAGGCCGAGCTTGGCCACGGTGCCGGGTGTGTAGGTGTCGCCAAAGGCCTTGAGCGCGTCGCATTGAAGGCGGCTGTCGATGCGGATGGTCTGCGTGGCGTCCACCGCCAGATCGCGCAGCACGCGCTGCGCCAGCGTCAGGTCCTGGTGCAGCAGCGTGCCGGGCGGCAGGCTTTGCGCGCGGCTGCGGATCAGCGCCCAGGTGCGGCGCAGGTAGGCGATGTCGTCGGCCAGCTCAGTGTCACTCGCTTCTTCGGCATTCGTGCGCAGGATGAAGCCGCCGCCGCTGTTTTGAGGGTCCGTGTCCGCCAGCACGGTCATGCGCGCACGCAACTGTTCGCGCAGTTCCTGCGAGCCGATCTTCTGGCTGATGCCGATGTGGTCGTCATGCGGCAGGAAGACGAGCATGCGGCCCGCGATGCTGACTTGCATTGACAACCTTGCACCCTTGGTGCCGATGGCGTCCTTGATGACCTGCACCGTGAGCGTCTGGCCTTCGAAGACCTGGCGTTCGATCGGCACCAGCGGTGCGTCCGTCTTGGGGGCGTGACCGCCGGGGTGCAGGTCGGCCACGTGCAGGAAGGCGGCACGTTCAAGGCCGATGTCGATGAAAGCGCTTTGCATACCCGGCAGCACACGCACGACCTTGCCGAGATAGACGTTGCCGACCAGACCACGCTCCAGCGCGCGTTCGATGTGCAGTTCTTGCACGGCGCCGTTTTCCACCACCGCCACCCGCGTTTCTTGCGGCGACCAGTTGATGAAGATGTCTTGGCTCGGCATGGGGTGTTTTGAAGTTGAACGGTCAGCTAGAGCGACAGCCGCACACCGGCTGCACGCAGCAGTTGTGCGGTTTCGAAAAGTGGCAGGCCCATGATGCTGCTGTGGCTGCCGTCGATGTGTTCGATAAAGCCCGCCAGCGCACTTTGGATGGCATAGGCACCGGCCTTGCCGAACGCGTCCCCGCTGGCGACGTAGGCGTCGATCACGCTCGTTGGCAGATCAGCAAAGCGCACGTGCGAAGTGTTCAGTGCGCGCCGCATGCGCTGGCCGTCGTGCAGGGCCACCGCCGTCAGCACGCGGTGGGTGCGTCCGCTCAGCAGGCGCAGCGTGGCGGCTGCATCGGCTGCGTCTGCGGGCTTGCCCAGGATGCGGCGGCCCAGTGCCACGGTGGTGTCGGCGCACAGCACGGGCGCGCGTGGCAAGCCGCGTGCGGCCAGACGCGCCACGGCGGCGCGCAGCTTGGCGGCGGTGACGCGCTGCACGTAGGCGGCGGGCAGCTCGCCGGCACGCTCAGCTTCCAGCGCTTCGGCGTCTTCATCGGCTGCGGGCAGCAGCAACTCGTGTACGGCGCCGATCTGTGCCAGCAACTGGCGCCGGCGTGGGCTTTGCGAAGCGAGGTAGATGAAGGCGGGCGCGGCGACCAGATTGCTCATGGGCATGGGTGCATTGTGGCGGCCCTGCCGACCTTCATTCGCGGTGGTACGGGTGTCCTTCCAGCACCGACCAGGCGCGGTACAGCGCCTCGGCCAGCAGCACGCGGGCCAAGGCGTGCGGCAGCGTCAGGTCCGACAGGCGCAGCGTTTCGTCGGCGCTGGCTTTGAGTGCGGGGTCCAGGCCGTCGGGGCCGCCGATCAGCAGCGCGGCGTCGCGGCCGTCGCCGCGCCAGACACGCAGGCGGTCGGCCAGTTGCGGGGTCGTCAGGCGCGTGCCGTGTTCGTCCAGCACCACGCGTCGCACGCCCTTCGGCAAGGCGGCTTCAAAGCGCTGCGCCTCGGCCGCCATGCACTGCGCGGCGGTCTTGCCGCCCGCGCCCGATCCACGAGGCTCGGCTTTCAGCGCCTTCAGTTCCAGCCGCATCTCGCGCGGCATGCGCTTGGCGAATTCGGCCCAGGCGGTGTGGCCCCAAGCCGGCTGGCGCTGGCCCACGGCCACCAGCCACAGCTTCATCGGCCGCGCGACACGCTTTTCTTTGCGGGTGCCCGCCTGGGCGGGGTTTTCCTGGCCACGGTTTTCTGCGCCACAGCTCTCTTCGCGGGGGCGCGGGAGGTCTTCACGACCATCGTTTTCACCGGCGACGATGTCGTGGTTTTCTTCGCGGGCGCCTTCGACGCGACGCGCTTGTAAGCCGCCGACTTGTTGGCCATTTTCTTGTCGGCTTCGGTCTTGGCCGGCTTCCTGGGTGCCGGCTTGCGGGGTGGCGGTGCATCACCTTCCAGGGCCTGCGGCACTCGCTTGGGCGTTGATTTTTTGGCCGCCGATTCGGGCTCGCTCGCCTTCACGAGCTTGGTGCTGACCTCGCCCACCTTCATGCGCACGCTCTTGCCGCCCCAGATTTCTTCCAGGTGGTAGTACTCGCGAATGGCCGGCTGCATGATGTGCGCCACCGCCGCGCCGCAGTCCACGATGATCCATTCACCGTTGTCTTCGCCCTCGGTCGCCAGCACCTGCATGCCGCGGCCCTTGACGCTGTTGCGCACGCTGGCGGCCAGCGCCTTGGTCTGCCGGTTGCTGGTGCCCGACGCGATGATCACGCGTTCAAACATCGACGACAGGTGTTCGGTGTTGAAGACGGCGATGTGCTGCGCCTTCACGTCTTCCAGGCCATCGACGATGGCGCGTTGCAGCTTCTTGATGTCCATTCAGCTCCTGATTGGGCTGCGGTAGAGCCCGTGCGTTTCAATATAGCGCGCCACACCGGGCGGCACCAGATGCGAAATGTCCGCGCCCAGCGCGACGCGCTGCCGGATGTCGGTGGAAGAGATGTCCAGCATCGGCAACGGCACCATGCGGTGCGGGAAGCGCTGAAGCTCGGCGTGCGGCGCGCGCGTGTCGCCAGGCCGGTTGGCCACCGCCAGCACCACCAGGCCGAGCAGCGTCTGCCAGTCGCGCCAGGTGTGCAGGCCGGTGTACTGGTCTTGCCCGATCAGCAGGAACCACTGCGTGCCCGGGTGCGCGGCGGCCAACGCGCGCACGGTGTCGAGCGTGAAGCTGTCGCCAGGGCGGTCGATTTCGATGCCGTCCAGCGTGAAGCGCGGCTCGTGCGCGATGGCGCTTTGCAGCATCGCCACGCGGTCTGCCGCCGGCGACATCGTGCGCGTCTTCTGCCACGGCTGGCCGGCCGGGATCCAGCGCACTTCGTCGAGCCGCAGTTCCACCAGCGCGGCTTCAGCCAGCGCCACGTGTGCGCCGTGTACGGGGTCGAAGCTGCCACCGAAGATGCCAACGCGGCGTGTCACTGACCGAGCCAATCTCGCGGCGGCAGAAAGTCGCTGTACAGGCGTGCTTCGGGCGTGCCCGCTGCGGGCTGCCAGTCATAGCGCCACTTCACGATCGGCGGCATGCTCACTTTGATATGAATCCGCAGGCAGTTGAAGCCCAATTCTTTTGCGGAGCGGGCTTGCTTCTCAAGG
>JANNGN010000004.1:0-3877 GCA_031403895.1 Rubrivivax sp.
CCCTTTCCTTGCCGGTGACGAGGCTTGCGCCGGGCGGCAGATGGATGTTGAAGATGGTGCCGCGCACGGTCTTGCGCTCGATGGCGCGTTTGGTCACGTAGGCCGGCAGGTAACCGCTGTTGGCGACTGCAAAACGCACGCGCCAGGTGTCGTCGCCCAGGGCCCGCACCTCGGCGCGCAGCACTTCCAGCTTGGGCAGGCTCAGGCCGATCTGCAGCAGCCAGGCCGGGAAGCGCGCGGCTTCACGTTCGCGCAGCGCGGGCGGCGGGTTGCGCCAGTAGTTCATGCGGTCCCAGCCGCCAAATTCCACCATGCCCAGCTGCGGGTGGCGGTAGGCGTACCAGTCCACATAGGCCTTGCCGCCGCACTGTTCGTCGCTCCACTTCAAGAGCTTCAGGTCGTCTTCCACCGGGTGTTCGCGGTACCAGTCGATCCACTTGTGGTCGGTGATGCCGGCTTCCTTGTTGGGCGACCAGATTTCCACCGTCCAGAAGAGCGCGCCCAAATGTTCGTAAACCCAATCTTGGGTGCCGGTGACGATCTGCTTGGGGTGGTAGCGGAAGTCGTGCCAGATGCTGATGGCCGGGTAGCCGGTGAGCCTGGCGCCGTGCTCTGACAGGCGCTTGATCAGCCACAGGTCTTCGGGCGTCATGTCGTCGTCAGCGTGCGTGCCCATCGGCCGCAGGATGACGCCGCTGTGGGTGTGGAAGCTGACGGCGGCGCCGATGTTGGGGTGCTGGGTGATGAAGTCCACCATCGCGCGCACTTCGGGTTCGCTGGTGGGGTAAGGGCCGGCGCCGTCCTGCTCGAAGTCCTGCCGCCAGTAGGCCGGGAAGTTGCGGTTCAGGTCCAGGCCTTCGGGGTTGGGGTTGGCGGTGATCTTGAAGCCGTCGAAGTTTTTGAGTGTGCCCTCGGGCACGATGCGGTAGTACGCGCCGCCAAATTCGCCGGGCTCGCGCGCCACCATCAATCGCGGCTCGGTGCTGTGTTTCTTGTACGGGCCGTGCGGGTCGGGGATGCGCATGCTGAGCATGCGGCCGTCGCCGTCCACGTCTTCGATCGTCAGGCCATCGACCGGCTCTTCGTCAAAGGGGTAGCGGCGGGTGGAAGAGCGGATGTGGCGCGGCTTGTCGGCCAGCGCCAGCTCGGCGCCGTCGGGGTTCAGGCGCGGCACCATATAGACGACGCGCGTGTCCAGCAACTGGCGAATGGCGGCGTCGCCGTCATAGCCCGACACCAGTTGATGCAACCAGTAGAGGCAGGCCGTGCTGGCCGTCAACTCGGCGGCGTGGATGTTGCCGTCCACCCAGAACGCGGGCTTGTCGGTGTCGTCACCGGTGGCCGTGTTGGTGATCACCAGCAGCCAGATGTCGCGGCCTTCGAAGCTCTTGCCGATCGAGCGCAGGTTCACCAGCCGCGGCGCAGCGGCGGCGTAGTCTTGCAGCAGGCGGGTGAGTTCGGCGTGGCGGTAGAACTGGTCGAAGCGGGGCACGGGAATCGCGGGCATGGGGCACTGTTTTGCACTGGGACGACGCTGGATGCTACCTGCGCGTCATAGCGCCCCCATGAGCAAACGTTGCTTGGCCACTTTGCTCATTCCCCTTGGGGGGCGGACGACGTATGTCGTCGGCCTGGGGGCGCAATTTACTCACTGACCCTTGAAAAGCGCCTGGAAATGGCGCGACACCGGCAGTGTCTCGGGCCTGCCGCGCAGCGTGAGATGCATCTGCCCTTCGTCCACCCGCACGGCGGCGGCGATGTGGCGGTGGTTGACGATGACCGAGCGGTGTACCTGCCAGAAAAGCTGCTCGTCAAGTTGCGTCAGCAGCTCTTTCAGCGGTGTGCGGATGAGGGCCTGGCCGCCACTTCCATCGCCGCCGTCTTTGGCACCGTATTTGCCACCGTCTTTGCCACCATAAATCACCCGCGTGTAGCGCGCATCGCTCTCGAAGTAGATGACCTCGTCGCAGCGGATCAAGCGCACCTCGCGCCCCACCGCAGCCTGCAGCACCAACAGCGGCGGTGGTTTGCGGACCTGCTCGGCCAGTTGCTGCAACAGACCTTGCAGATCGGGCGACGCCGGGGCTGCGCTGGGCGTCAGCCGCGCCTGCAGGCGCTGCACCGTTTGCAGCAGGCGCTGCGGCTCCACGGGCTTGAGCAGGTAGTCCACCGCGCCGGCGTCGAAGGCCGCCAGCGCATGGTCGCCATGCGCGGTGGCGAAGACGATGTGGGCCTGGCTGCCGATGCGCCGCGCCACGTCGATGCCGCTCAGGCCCGGCATGCGGATGTCCAGGAAGCAGACCTCGGGTTCGTGCTCCAGGAAGGCGTCCCAGGCGTCGGCGCCATTGGCGACAGTGGCCACGATCTGCAACCCGGGCCAGGCGCTGCGCAATGCAGCCAGCAACTGTTCACGCGGAGCTTCTTCGTCGTCGGCAACGAGGGCACGGGTCATGGCAGTTTGCTCGTTATGCGCAGGCAGAGTTCAGCGCGAAAACCGCCACCGGGCGCGGCGCCCAGCGTCAACTGCGCGTCCGCGCCGCAGGCCAGCAGCAGGCGCTGGCGGATGTTGGACAGGCCCACGCCGTCCTGCATGCCGGGGCTCGGGCCGGGGCCGTTGTCGATGATCTCGAAGCGCGCAGCGCCGCCTGGGTGGTGGCTGCCGCGCAGCAGCAGCGCACCGCCGGCCAGCTGCGGCTCCAGGCCGTGTACGACGGCGTTTTCCACCAGCGTCAACAGCACGCCCGGCGGCAGTTGCAGGGTGTGCAGCGCGTCGGCGACATCGATGCGCCAGGCCAGCCGCGCGCCCATGCGCGCCTGCATCACCTGCAGGTAGCGTTCGATCGCTTGCAGCTCATCCCCCACCGCCAGCAGCGGCCGGTTGAACATCGGCAGCGTGGCGCGCAGGTAGCCGGTGAGTGCGGCCAGCAGCGGCGTGGCGCGGTCGTCCTTGGTCTGCACCCAGTGCTGCACTGAGGCCAGCGTGTTGAACAGGAAGTGCGGCTCCAGCTGCGCAGCGGCCAGGCGGCGCGCCATCTCAATAGCCCGTTCGCGTTCGGCCTGCTCGCGCAAGCGGGCTTCAATCTGCTGCGCCCGCCAGACCACCTGGAACCACAGCAACACCGGCGTCAGCGCACCGCCGCCGCCCAGCACCAAAGTCATCCAGTAGCGATCTTCGCGGTTGGGCACGCGCCAGCGCAGGCCCAGCGACAGCGCCACCATCAGCACCAGCGAGGCCACCGTGGCCACCATCAACGGCCCGCGCCAGGGCCGCCACCACAACCAGCGCGCGGCCGCGCCTGCAGCCACCACGACGGCCGCCATCAGACCGAGCAGGCGCGCGGTTTCCTGGGCCGGCGCCATCTGCAGCGTCAGGAAGGCCAGCAGGGCGAGGTTGATGGCAGTCATCGTCAGCAGCGTCGGGCTGGGTGCGTCTGCGCCGGCACGCGCCATCTCGTCGGCGGTGAATGCGCGCTGCGGGCCGGGGTACCAGAGCTGGCTCCAGTCGATGGGTTTGGCGGGCATGGCCGGCAGTGTAGGAGTGGCCGCTGTGCGGTTCATGCAGTGCCGGGCCGGTGGTGCGCGGCAGCGCATCGACAGCAGTGGCAGCGGCTGGGCTGCGTGGGTCGGGCTCGGTCTCTCAGCGCGCGCAGGGCCCAGCAGCCACGGTGCGGCCGCCGACCAGCACCCGCATCTCACCCGGCGCTATCGCTTGCCAGGGCTCGTCCTGTGTCAGCGGCGCGGTGGCGATGATGGCGACGCGGTCCTGCGGCGTGGTCTGCGCTGCAAAGTCCACCGCCAGGTCTTCGTCGGCCAGCAGGGCGGTGCCAAAAGGGTGGGCGCGCTCCAGCACATGCAGTTCCGTCGAGCAGTGCGCCCA
>JANNGN010000005.1:0-4253 GCA_031403895.1 Rubrivivax sp.
CCACGGTGTCAGCCGCAAGGCCATTCCGGCCGGCTACCTGCGCGAATTCGAGAAGGCCTACCCCTTCGGCTGGCTGGGCGTGATGTCACGCACCGCGCCGCTGCCCGACATCACCTACGCCAACCACCCGCGCGGGTTTGCGCTGGCTTCGATGCGCAGCCCCACGCTCAGCCGCTACTACGTGCAGGTGCCGCTGGACGACAAGGTCGAGGCCTGGTCGGACGACCGTTTCTGGAGCGAGCTGAGCGCGCGATTTCCGCCCGAATTGGCCAGCGCCATCCAGACCGGGCCGACGATCGAAAAGTCGATCGCGCCGCTGCGCAGTTTTGTGTCTGAACCCATGAGCCACGGCCACCTGTTCCTGTGCGGCGACGCGGCGCACATCGTGCCGCCCACGGGTGCCAAGGGGCTGAACCTGGCGGTGTCGGATGTTTTCTACCTGAGCCGCGCGCTGGCCGCCCACTACCACCAAGGCAATGAGCGCCTGCTCAGCGGCTACAGCGCCTGCTCAGCGGCTACAGCGCGATGGCGCTGCGGCGGGTCTGGAGTTCAGTGCGCACCTCGTGGTACCTGACGACGCTGCTGCTGCACCGTTTTCCGGACGCCAGCAACTTCGACCAGCGCGCGCAGGAAACCGAACTGGACTACCTCAAGGCTTCCGCCCATGCCCAGGCTTCGCTGGCCGAACAGTACGCTGGCATGCCGTTTGAATCTGCGGACTGAACACTCACCATGCCCTTCGACAAAACCCCGGCTGGCTCGACTGGTTCGCCGGCCCCAGCAAACCCCGCTTCAAGCTGCCCCCCGGCAGCGTCGATGCGCACTGCCACGTCTTCGGCCCGGGCGATGAATTTCCCTTCGCGCCAGAACGCAAGTACACGCCCTGCGACGCCAGCAAGGCGCAGCTCTTCGCACTGCGCGACCA
Organism: Rubrivivax sp.; assembly: GCA_031403895.1. GTDB lineage: Bacteria > Pseudomonadota > Gammaproteobacteria > Burkholderiales > Burkholderiaceae_C > Rubrivivax. The sequence goes on from JANNGN010000005.1 coordinate 926, forward strand.
CCTGGGATTTGCGCGCAACGTCATCGTGCAGGCCACCTGCCACGGCGCCGACAACCGCGCGCTGGTGGATGCTTGCATCGCGTCTGCAGGAAAGGCGCGCGGTGTCGCCACGGTGCGCCGCAGCGTCAGCGACGCAGAGCTGCAGACGATGCATGCAGCCGGCGTGCGCGGCGTGCGTTTCAACTTTGTCAAGCGGTTGGTGGACTTCACGCCCAAGGACGAATTGCTGGAAATCGCCCAGCGCATCGCCCCGCTCAACTGGCACGTGGTGATCTACTTTGAAGCGGTGGACCTGCCCGAGCTGTGGGACTTCTTCACCGCGCTGCCAACCACCGTCGTCGTTGACCACATGGGCCGGCCCGATGTCAGCAAACCCGTGGATGGGCCCGAGTTCGCGCTCTTCATGAAGTTCATGCGCGAACACGGCAACGTGTGGAGCAAGGTCAGCTGCCCTGAACGTTTGTCGGTCACCGGGCCGAAGGCGCGTCCTGGTGAAACTCGCGGCGAACAGGCGGCCGACCTTCCCCCATACCGCGATGTCGTGCCCTTCGCGCGCCAGATCGTCAACAGCTTCCCCGACCGCGTGCTCTGGGGCACCGACTGGCCGCACCCCAACCTGAAGGACCACATGCCCGACGACGGCCTGCTGGTGGACTTCATTCCGCACATCGCCACCACGGCTGCCTTGCAACACAAACTGCTGGTGGCCAACCCGATGCGCCTGTACTGGCCCGAGGAAAGCTGATGTCACTCGACAAACCGTATCTCGACGTGCCCGGCACCACCGTTTTCGACGCCGAACAATCGCGCAAGGGCTACCACCTGAACCAGTTCTGCATGAGCCTGATGAAGGCCGACAACCGCGCGCGATTCAAGGCAGGCGAGCGCGCCTACCTTGACGAATGGTCGATGAACGAAGAGCAGAAACTGGCCGTGCTGGCGCGCGACTTGAACCGCTGCATTGCCGCCGGCGGCAACATCTATTTCCTGGCCAAGATCGGCGCGACGGATGGCAAGAGCTTCCAGCAGATGGCCGGCAGCATGACCGGCATGACCGAAGAGGAGTACCGCAACATGATGGTTAGCGGCGGCCGTTCGGTGCAGGGCAACCGCGTCATCGGCGAAGACGGCAGCGCGCAGGCGCAGCACCAGCCGCAAGGCACCGGCAAGGGGACGCTCTGACATGGCCCGCATCACCGCATCGGTTTACACGAGCCACGTACCGGCAATAGGCGCAGCGCTCGACTTGGGCAAGAGCCACGAACCGTACTGGCAGCCTGTCTTCAAAGGCTACGAATTTTCAAAGCAGTGGATGAAGGACAACCCGCCCGACGTGGTCTTCCTGGTCTTCAACGACCACGCGACTGCGTTCAGTCTTGAAATGATTCCCACCTTTGCCATCGGCACCGCAGCGGAGTACCAGCCCGCCGACGAAGGCTGGGGCCCGCGCCCGGTGCCGAAAGTTGTCGGCCACCCGGAACTGGCCTCGCACATTGCGCAGAGCGTGATCCAGGACGACTTCGACCTCACGATCGTCAACAAAATGGATGTCGATCATGGCCTGACGGTGCCGCTGAGCCTGATGTGCGGGCAGCCCCCTAGCGACAAGTTCGAGTGGCCCTGCCCGGTGATTCCGTTCGCGGTGAACGTCGTGCAGTACCCGGTGCCCAGCGGGCGGCGCTGCTACAACCTGGGCCGCGCGATTCGCAAAGCCGTCGAGAGCTACGACGAAGACCTGAACGTTCACATCTGGGGCACTGGCGGCATGAGCCACCAGTTGCAGGGGCCGCGCGCAGGGCTCATCAACACCGAGTGGGACCAGCGCTTCCTGGACCGCCTGATTGCAGACCCCGCCGACCTGGCCGCGCTGCCCCACATCGACTACGTGCGTGAAGCCGGCAGCGAGGGCATCGAACTCGTGATGTGGCTGATTGCGCGCGGCGCCATGAGCGACAAGCCGCCGCGTCTGCGCCACCGTTTCTATCACGTGCCGGCCAGCAACACGGCGGTTGGCCATCTGATTCTGGAGAACACATGACGATCAAAGTTGCCCTTGCAGGCGCGGGTGCCTTCGGCATCAAACACCTGGACGCCATCAAGCTGATCGACGGCGTGGAGTGTGTGTCGCTGATCAGCCGCGAGCTGGCCAAGACACAGGAAGTGGCCGACAAGTACGGCATCCCACACGTCACCACCGAGCTTGCCGACAGCCTGGCGCTGACGCAGGTGGACGCCGTCATCCTGTGCACCCCGACGCAGATGCACGCCGCGCAGGCCATCGCCTGCATGAAGGCCGGCAAGCACGTGCAGGTGGAGATTCCGCTGGCCGATTCACTGGCGGACGCGCAGGCCGTGGTGGCGCTGCAAAAGCAGACTGGCCTGATCGCGATGTGCGGCCACACACGGCGCTTCAACCCCAGCCACCAGTGGGTCCACAACAAGATCAAGGCGGGTCAATTCAACATCCAGCAGATGGACGTGCAGACCTATTTCTTCCGCCGCAGCAACATGAACGCACTCGGCCAGGCGCGCAGCTGGACCGACCACCTGCTGTGGCACCACGCGGCGCACACGGTGGACCTGTTTGCCTACCAGGCCGGCAGCCCCATCGTGAAGGCCAACGCGGTGCAAGGGCCGATCCACCGGGCGCTGGGCATCGCGATGGACATGAGCATCCAGCTGCTGGCGGCCAATGGCGCGATCTGCACGCTGTCACTCAGCTTCAACAACGAAGGCCCGCTCGGAACCTTCTTCCGCTACATCGGCGACACCGGCACCTACATCGCACGTTATGACGACCTCTTCAACGGCAAGGAAGAGAAGATCGATGTCAGCCAGGTGGCGGTGTCGATGAACGGCATCGAACTGCAGGACCGCGAGTTCTTCGCGGCAATCGCGGTCGGCCGCGAGCCGAATGCCAGCGTGGCGCAGGTGCTGCCGTGTTATGAGGTGCTGCACAAGCTGGAGCGGCAGCTGGAGCAACAGCTGAATGGAATGCGCTCAGTAACGGCGCCAAATGATGGCGCCAAATGATGGCGCTAAATGACGGCGCTCAGAACAGCATATCGTCCATGCGGTCTTCAAACTGCTGCATCGAACGCAGCTCCTTGATGAAGCGTTTGGCGCCCACGGGTTCACCTTCCAGAATCCGACGTTCTTGCGCCAGCCTGAGCAAGTTGACGTTCAACTCATTCAGCTGGTCTTTCATCAGCAGACCGAGTTTGGCGGGGTCGATGCGCTGATCCGTCATCAACCCGTAACTGGCGCAGAAGGCGTACTGGCGGCCGTCAATTTCGGCTTCCAGTTCGCGCAATTGCTCGGCCAGCAC
>JANNGN010000006.1:0-1613 GCA_031403895.1 Rubrivivax sp.
GATGAAGACATCATCCTGCGCGTGGTGGACAAGTTCCTGCTGCAGCTGGAAGCGCAGCTGACCGAGAAGAAGGTCGATGTCACCTTCAGCGATGCGCTGCGCAAACACCTGGCCAAGAAGGGTTTCGACCCGCTGATGGGCGCGCGGCCGATGCAACGCCTGATCCAGGACACGATCCGCCGTGCACTGGCCGACGAACTGCTGTTCGGCCGCCTGGTCGATGGCGGCCGCTTGACGGTGGACGTTGACGCTGACAACCAGGTGCTGCTGGACATCCAGCCGCCGAAGAAGAGCGACAAGCCGCGCGCTGAAGCGGCAGCGGCGTGATGAGGCTGCTGCGCTAACGCGCTAACGCGGCGGTGGCCTTTCGTTGGCCGGGTCTTGGCCGTAGAGGCGGGTGAAAAGGCCGTAGAGGGCGGCATGTTCAGCCTGCATCGCGGCAGGATTGACAAAAAAACACTCGCTGGCGACGGCAAAGAATTCTACTTCTGCGGTGGCACCGTAAGGGTCCAGGGCGGTGCTGTCTCCGGCTTCGATGCGGCGCACGAAACTCTCAAAGTCCTGCTTCAGCGTGGTGGACCATTCTGCGGCGGGCAGGTTCGCAGGCAGCAGTGGCAGCCTGTCAGATGCGTCTTTGGCGATGCACGCAGACCATCCGCCCGCCATGTCCAGCACATGCGCAAATTCGTGGATGACCACGTTGTAGCCCTGCGCTGCACTGTGGCCGGCGCGGCGCACATCGGGCCACGACAGCATCACCGGCCCGCCTTGCATGGCTTCGCCGGACAGCGTCTCGTCGTATTCATGCACGACGCCATCGTCATCTTGCAGCGTGCGATTCGCCACCACGGCGTCGGGGTGGATGACGATGCCGACGAAGCCGTCGTACGCCGCAAGCCCCAGGCGCAATACCGGCAGCGCAGCCTGCGCCGCAATGGCCACAGCCATGGCGTCGCTCAGGCGCAGGCCACCCGTGCAGGTGAATTCCTTGCGGTCCAGGAACAGGCTCGTCAGCCGCCGCAGTTCAGCCGCATCGGCCGGGTTGCGGCGCTGCAGGAAGGGATAGCGCACCAGCGTGCGTTTCCACAAGTCATCCGGAATGGCGCGCCTTTGCACCGACGCCCGTTCGCGCTGCGCTTGCCAGGCCTGCCAACCGCGCCGCCATGCCGCGATCATGGCGTCACGGGCCTGAAGGCGGCAGGCGCTCGAAGCCGTCGCGCGTCAGGCGCAGCACCTCGGCGCGCTGCGCCGTGTCCAGGTCCCAGTCACTGAGCACATGGCGCTTGAAGCCGGGCGCGAGCGTGTTGCTGCCAGGCCGGTGGGTGTGGCCATGCACCATCTCGGGCGTGCCCATGGCGTGCATCCAGTACACGGCTTCGGCGCTGTCGATCTCGGCATCGGCAGCGCCGTCAAACGCGCGGCGAGACTGGCTCTGGTGGCTGGCGCGGCGAATGTCGGCTGCGATCTTCAGACGATCAGCCAAGGGGCGTGCCAGGAAGGTGGACTGCCATTCGGGCGAACGCACCTCAAGTCTGAACGCCTGGTAGGGCGCATCGGCCAGGCACAGCGCGTCGCCGTGGCTGAGCAGCACGCGCTGGCCCCAGGCGTTCAGC
>JANNGN010000007.1:0-1842 GCA_031403895.1 Rubrivivax sp.
TGTCGGGGTTGAATTCGGGCCGCAAGTTCGCACTGCGAAAACGCTGCGGGTTGTGCACGATGTTGGGCGTGGCCACGGCGGTGCGGCCGTAGATGAATTGCTGGATGCTCTGGCGGTCGATGCACAGGTTGACGGCCTGGCGCACGGCCGCGTCCTTGAACAGCGGGTGGCGCGTGCTGGCGTGCGAACGTTCACCGTCCACCTCGGTGCCGGGGTCGCTGGCGTTGAGCATGATGAATTCCATCGTGCCGCCGGGCGACAGCACGACGCGGCCCTTGCTGCCGGCTTCCATGCGCTTGAGCACCTCGTCTTCAACCTGCAAATTCCAGCCGAAGTCGAATTCGCCGGCCTGCAGCACCGCGCGCGCGGCCGAGGTGGCGTCGCCGCCGCCCTTGATCTCGATGGCGTCGAAGTGCGGGCGGTTCGGTGCGTGGTAGTTGGGGTTGAGCGTGCCGCGCAGCATGTCGCCGGGCTTGAATTCGGCAAAGCGGTAAGGGCCGGTGCCGACTGGTTTCAAGTTCGCAGGCGCGTCGCGCGACTTGGCACCGGCATAGGGTGCGAACAGGTGGCGTGGGATCAACGAGCTGACGGCGTAAGGGCTGGCCCAGAACGGTGTGGGCTTGTCGAACACCACGCGCACGCTGTGGCTGCCTTCCTTGATGAACTGGATGTCGCGGAAGTTGCCGCCGGTGGTGGCCGCCGTGGCCGGGTCGCTGGTGTAGGCGGCGTTGAAGAGCACGTCGTCGGCCGTGAAGGGCTGGCCGTCGTGCCAGCTAACGCCGGTCTTGAGCTGCCAGAGCACGCTGCGGCCGTCGGCGGCGACGCCACCATTCGCGCGGCTGGGGATGTGGGCCGCCAGCACCGGCTGCAGTTCACCCTCGGCGTCCCAGCGCGCCAGCGATTCGTAGAAGACGCGCGCGCCGTCGGCGTCTTTGGTGCCGGTGGCGAAGTGCGGGTTCAGCTGCGTCGGGCCCTGCCACAGCAGCACACGCAGCAGGCCACCGCCTCCGCGTTTGCTGGGGCTGTAGACGAAGGGGGTGGTGGCTTGGGTACTTTGCGCTTGGGCGGATTCGCCCAGCAGCGTTGCAGCCACCGGTGGCGCCAGGCCAAGGACGGCCAGGCGCTGCAGGAAGTCGCGGCGCGGCAGCCGTCCCGCATGAACCTGGGCGATCCAGCAGCGCAGTCGGGCTTCGGGCATCGGGGCTCCTTTGACGCGCCGGTGCTGACCTGCGCCGGCCGTTAGCGCAGCACCTCGCTCGCGTCAGCCGCTGCAATCAGCGCGTCGGCGTCGGCCTGCAGCAGGAAGCCCCGCGCCACGGCGTTGGCTGCGGCGCGCGTCACCGCTGCCACATAACCGGCGTGATTGGTGTAGCGCTCTTCCAGCGACAGCCGCGGGTCGGCGTTGGCGACGCGCGCTGCGGCGGTCCTGGCAAAGGGCACCATGCCGCCCACGTAGTTGCAGATCTGCCCCTGGTGGAAGGGCCGCGCACCGCCGGCCGTGATGTTCCAGCCCAGGTAGGTGCCCAGCGGCGCGTCGGTCAGCACGACGGGCACGCCGCCGACTTCGTTGCCGTCGGCGTCAACCCGCGGCACCAGCATCCTGATGACCTGCTTGATGGGCGGCGGCGCGTTGCTGGGGATGCCCGACGCGTCAAGGTAGTTGAATTGCGGGCCCCAGTCGTAGTCAAGCACCGGCATGATGAAGTCGGATTCCGGCACCGTGGCGCGCAGCCCCGGCAGGGTGGGGAAGCCCATTGCGGCCTTGTTGGCGGGCTCCAGTTGGGGTTGTTTGCGAATGTGGGAGTGGCTGTGGTCGCCGTCGGGCTCCCCGTTTGCGTCCCC
>JANNGN010000008.1:0-4342 GCA_031403895.1 Rubrivivax sp.
GCGGTGAAGGCTTCATCATGCAAAAGCTCGAAGGTGACGGCCTGGCCTTCGTACACGCTGGCGGCACCGTCCTCAGGCGCGAATTGCAGCCCGGCCAGACGCTGCTGGTGGACACCGGCTGCGTGGTGGCCTACACGCCCACGGTGAGCTTCGAAATCCAGTACGTCGGCAAGATCAAGACCGCGCTGTTCGGCGGCGAGGGCCTGTTCTTCGCCAAGCTCACCGGGCCGGGCACGATCTGGCTGCAGAGCCTGCCTTTCAGCCGCCTGGCGTCACGCGTGTTTGCCGCCGCGCCGCAGGCCGGCGGGCGGCGTGAAGAGAGTTCGCTGGGCGGACTGGTGGCCGGCGGTGGTCTGCTGGGCGGCATCCTGGGTGGTGATGACGAATAGTGGGCTGCCCGCCCTGCGCGCCGCCCTGTGCGCCGCCCTGCTGTGGGCGTTGTGCTCGGCCTGTACACAGGCCGCCCCGCTGCATCTCGAAGAGCTGACGTGGACCGAACTGCGGGCGCGCATCGCCGCCGGCAGCACCACCGTGCTGGTGCCCATTGGCGGCACCGAACAGAACGGCCCGCACATGGCGCTGGGCAAGCACAACGCACGTGTGCGCGTGCTGGCAGAACGCATTGCCGAAAAGTTGGGCAACGCCGTCGTGGCGCCGGTGCTGGCCTATGTGCCCGAAGGCGCCATCGATCCGCCGACGCAGCACATGCGCTGGCCGGGCACGATCAGCATCCCGGAGGCAGCCTTCGAGGCCACGCTCGAAGGTGCGGCGCGCAGCCTGCACCAACACGGCTTCTGCCACGTCGTGCTGCTGGGCGACCACGGCGGCTACCGGGCCAGCCTGGACCGCGTGGCAGCAAAGCTCAGCCGCGCCTGGGCAACGTCGGCCTGCCGCGTGCATGCGCTGCTCGAGTACTACCGCGCCGCGTCGGCCGACTACGCCGCCGTGCTGAAAGCCCAGGGCTACAGCGCGGCCGAAATCGGCAGCCACGCCGGCCTGGCCGACACTGCACTGACGCTGGCCACCGCGCCTGCGCTGGTGCGCAGCGAGGCCCTGGCACGCAAGCGTGGCGATGGCCGCGAAGGCCGCGACAATGACGGCGTGGCCGGTGACCCGAGCCGCGCCAGCGCAGCACTGGGCCGGCCCGCTGCCGAGCACATCGTGAACGCCACGGTGGCGGCGATCCGCCTGGCGCTTGGCAAGACCGCGCCCTAACAATTGAATGGAGCAGAGTTGATGACATCCGCAAGAACCAGGATCGGCATGGCCGCGGCTGCGGCCAGCGGCGCCATTGGCCTGCTGTGGCTGGCAGTGCCGCCAGCGCCAGCGACCGCGCAGGGTGCAGCACAGCAAGCCGTGCAGACACCTTCTTCAGCGCCAGCCGCCGCCACCCGCAACGTGTACAGCGGCAGCGCCAGCGACAAGATGAGCCCCGCCGTGGCGGGCGACCTGGAGCGTATCTACGTGCCCAACCTGCGTGGCAACGATGTCTATGTCGTCGATCCGCTAACCCTGAAAGTGATTGACCGGTTCAAGGTCGGCATCGGCCCGCAGCACATCGTGCCGTCGTGGGACCTGCGCACGCTGTGGGTCACCAACAATGCCGAGGGCCGCACCGACGGCAGCCTGACGCCAGTGGACCCGCGCACGGGCAAACCCGGCAAGGCGATACCGGTGGACGACCCGTACAACATGTACTTCACGCCCGACGGCAAGTCGGCCGTCGTGGTGGCCGAAGCGCGCAAGCGGCTGGACTTCCGCGACCCACAGTCGATGGCGCTGCAGTACTCGATCGACACCCCCGGCTGCCCCGGCATCAACCACGCCGAGTTCTCCGCCGACGGCCAATTTGCGATCTTCACCTGCGAGTTCTCGGGCACGCTGGCCAAGATCGACCTCGCCAGCCGCAAGGTGCTGGCGTACATGAAGCTGAGCATGCCCAGCACGCGCTTCAAGGAAGTGCCGGGCGCGCCGCGCACTGCGCTTGGCAAGGTGTGGGAGCCTGGCGAGAGCGAGGTCTGCACCGCCACCAAAGGCATGCCGCAGGACATTCGCATCTCGCCCGACGGCAAGCGTTTCTACATCGCCGACATGCATGCCGACGGTGTGCATATCGTTGACGGCGAATCGTTCAAGAAGGTGGGCTTTATCCAGACCGGCCTCGGCGCGCACGGCCTTTACCCCAGCCGCGACGGCAAACGCCTGTATGTGGCCAACCGCGGCTCGCACAAGATCCACGGTTCACGGCTGGGCAATGGCGGCGTGGTGGTGATCGACTTTGCGACAGAGAAGATCGTCGCCCGCTGGCCGGTGCCGGGTGGGGGCAGCCCCGACATGGGCAACGTCAGTGCAGACGGCAAATGGTTGTGGCTGGCTGCGCGCTACGACGACGTGGTCTATCGCTTCGACACCAGCACGGGCGCTGTGCAACAGGTCAAGGTGGGCAAGGAGCCGCACGGCCTGACCGTGTGGCCGCAGCCGGGGCGCTACTCACTCGGGCACACCGGCAACATGCGCTGAAGCGGTGTACGGTGTGTTCGACGCAGGCGGCTGTCAGCGGCGGCGTGCCAGTCCGACACCGCAGAGGGCCGCCAGCACCAGTGCCAGCGTGGCGGGCTCAGGCACCCCGATCACGTCTTGCGTGAAGCCGGCGTAGCGCACGCTCTGCTGCGAGTTGTTGTAGAACGCAAACTGGCCGTTGGTGAAGGTGGCATCCACCACCGTCTGGTCCCACAGCGTGGTGGCGCCGTCCTGCACCCGGATGCGGAATTCGCCGGGTGTGAGGTTGAAGTCCAGCGTGAAGGTGTACAGCCTGTTGATGACCCAGCCTGCCGTGGCCGAGTGGTTGGTCGCCAGCACGTCCATGTCGCCGAAATCGACCTCGTTTTCCCAGAACTCTGCGAGCGACAGGTCAACCAGGCCGTCACCGGTGGCGCCGGTGAACTTCTTGATCGTCATGCCTTCGACGGCTGAGCGTCCAACGTAGTTCTGCGCGCCCTGCTTCCAGTCGAAGAGGTAGAAGTTGCTGGAATTCTGGTAGCCGAAAGCAAAGCCCATGTAGTCGTTGTCACCTGAACCCGAAGGCAGCACCTGCCAGTTGCCGGTGATGCTGTAGGCACCTTGGACCACGTTGTTGCGGAAAAAGGATGGGTCCGCGTTCACGGTCTGCGTGACCGCAGTGTTTCCGGGTTCAAGCGCCCAGTTGCCCGCCGGTTGGCCGCCCGCATAGTCAAGCGTGAGCGCTTGCCACGAGGTCAAGTCAACGGCAGCAGCTTGCGCGCCGCCAACCAACAGCGCTGCGGCAGCGGATGAGATGAGACAGGAGAGAAGACGCTGTGTCATGGTGTGGGCCTCCTTGAAGTGCCGCAGAGTCTGGCCCTGTCGATTCGCGGTGTCACACCCTCATTCGCGTGGCCCAAGGGGGCCGGGTGGCTTCGACTTAGGGGGGGTGGCGTGTGTCGCTATCCTCTCAGCCAATGAGAGCTGTGTTCACTGCCTTCTGGCGCGCCTGCGCCACCTGCCTGCACCCGCGCGTGCTGCTGTGGTCCGTGCTGCCGCTGCTGCTGGCGGGCCTGCTCGTGGGCCTGACCGGCTGGGCCTTCTGGGAGCCGGCACTCGACGCCGTGCGCGTCGGGCTCAACGCCTGGTCGCTGAGTGACGCGGTCTTTCGCTGGCTGCATTCAGTCGGCGCACCGCAGCTGCGCGCCATGGTGGCGCCGATGGTGGTGGTGGCGCTGTCGGTGCCGGTGGTCCTGGTGCTGACGCTGCTGCTGGTGGCGGCCCTGGCCACGCCTGCCGTTGTGCGCCTGGTGGCCAGGCAGCGCTACCCCGAGCTGCATGCGCGCCAAGGTGCAAGCTGGGTTCAAGGCGTGCTGTGGTCGATTCTGTGTACCGCAGCGGCTTTGCTCGCGCTCGGGCTAAGCATCCCGCTGTGGCTGGTGCCGCCGCTGGTGGTGGTGCTGCCGCCGCTGATCTGGGGCTGGCTGGCCTGCCGCGTATTCAGCTTTGACGTGCTCGCCCACCACGCCAGTGCGGCCGAGCGGCGCACCGTGCTGCGCAGTCGGCGCTGGCCGCTGCTGGCGATGGGCGTGCTGTGCGGCTACCTTGGCGCGCTGCCTTCGCTGCTGTGGGCGGCGGGCGGTGCGGCGCTGTTGCTGGCGCCTCTGCTCGTGCTGGTGGCGGTGTGGCTGTACACGGTGATCTTTGTCTTTGCCGCCTGCTGGTTCACACACTATGGCCTGACCGAGCTGCAGCAGCTGCGCGACGCCGAGCACACGCACCTCCAGAGCCAGCTTTTGAGCGAGAGCCCCACGCCATGAACATCGGCCTTGTCATTGTCGGC
>JANNGN010000009.1:0-1554 GCA_031403895.1 Rubrivivax sp.
GTCGCGTGAAGAGGACACCACGCACGACTTCTACCGCCCGGCCGCCGTGTCGCGTTTCAAGGCCGGCCTGGATGCAGCCGGCAAGCTCGTCGCCTGGCACAACCATTCCGCCGGCCAGGCCGTCGTGCCGCAGATCATGGCGCGCTACGGCGCCGCGCTGACCGCCATGCCGCTGCTGGCCAAGGGCCAGGCACTGCTGGGCCAGGCGACGCGGCCGCTCGGTTACCTGCCCGGCATGGGCATCGACAAGACGGCGGCCGAGGGTTCGTTTGACCAGCCCTACGAATTCCCGGCCGCGCGTGTGGACCACACCATCGTGGTCTCGCCGCTGCCGGTGGGCTTTTGGCGCAGCGTGGGCCATTCGCACCAGGCCTTCTTCAAGGAAAGTTTCATCGACGAAGTGGCGCACGCCGCCGGCGCCGACCCGGTGGCCTTCCGCGCCGCGCTGCTGGCGCAGCACCCATGGCATCTGAAGGTGCTGCAGCGCGCCGCCGCCGACCTGGCGGGCTGGGCAACACCCGCGGCCGCCGCGCCCGACGGCGCCAGGGTGGCGCGCGGTGTGGCGCTGCACCAGAGCTTCGGCGCCATCGTGGCGCAGGTGGCCGAGGTCTCGCTGGCGCCCGACAAGACGATTCGCGTGCACCGCGTCGTGGCCGTCATCGACTGCGGCATCGCGGTCAACCCGAATCTCATCCGCCAGCAAATGGACAGTGCCGTCGTGTTCGGGCTTTCGGCGGCGCTCTACGGCACGCTGACCATCGAGCAGGGCCGCGTGCAGCAGAGCAACTTCCACGACCTGCCGGCGCTGCGCATCGATGCCTGTCCGCAGATCCAGACCGACATCATCAAGAGCAGCGCCCACCCCGAAGGCGTGGGTGAACCCGGCACGCCACCCGTCGCACCGGCGGTGGCGAACGCGCTCTTCGCGCTGACCGGCCAGCGCCTGCGCAGCCTGCCGCTCAAAGTGAGCTGATCTTCGAAACGGCCACCATGCTAACTTTACAAATCAACGGCAAGCCGACCCCCGTCAGGGCGGAACCCGACACGCCCCTGCTGTGGCTGCTGCGCGGTGAACTGCAGATGACCGGCACCAAGTTTGGCTGCGGCATGGCGCTGTGCGGTGCCTGCACCGTGCACCTCGACGGTGAGCCGGTGCGCGGCTGCGTCACGGCCATCGCGGCGGTGGGCAACAGGGCCGTCACCACCATCGAAGGCCTGCAAGGCAAGGCCGCCGACGCCGTGCGCGCCGCCTGGCTGCAGCTCGACGTGGTGCAGTGCGGCTATTGCCAGAGCGGCCAGGTGATGTCGGCCTGCGCGCTGCTGGCCAAAACGCCCCAGCCCACCGATGCCGACATCGACCAGGCGATGGCCGGCAACCTGTGCCGCTGCGGCACCTACCCGCGCATTCGCGCGGCCATCCACTGGGCGGCGCAAAAGAAGCCGGGCTGAGCGCGGTGGTCACTTCAGGCGCTGCGGCGCTTCGCAGACGACTCGCGGCAGGCCTTGTCGCAGGCACAAACCTGTAAGAATCCCGGCTCGACGCGGCGGTGCTCC
>JANNGN010000010.1:0-6819 GCA_031403895.1 Rubrivivax sp.
ATATCGTCGCGCTGACGCTGTTCCAGGACCTGGACAGCGACGGCAGACTAGGCCGCAACCTGCTGGGCGTGCCGACCGAACCCTGGGGCAGCTCGGGCAAGCCGGGCAGCTTCGGCCCCAGTTGGGACACGGCCAAGGTGACGCTGGACGGCAGCCTGATCGTCGTGAGGCTGTCGCAATGAGCGCCGCCACCTTGAACCGCCGCCATGCGCTGGCTGCGGTGGCCGCTGTCACGGCCGGCCTGGCCAAGTCCGGCGTTGCGAAGCCTGCATCGGCCGCCGACTTTGCCGCTGCCGCCGCGCATCAGCCGCTGCTTCAGCCCTTCAAGGGCGTGAGCGATGCCACTGGTGACTGCCAAGCCGAAGCGCTCACCCGTGGCCGCTGGCCGGCCGCGCTGCGCGGCCGTTACTACCGCAACGGGCCGGCGCTATTCGAACGCAACGGCGAGCGCTACCACCACTGGTTTGACGGCGACGGCATGGTGCAGCAGTTCACGCTGGCCGACGGCCGCATCCGGCACCGCGGCCGCCTGGTGCAGACCGCCAAACTGCAAGCTGAAAAGCAGGCCGGGCGCTTCTTGCGCTCGACGCTGGGCACGGTCATCGACGACAGCGGCCCGCCCGCCAGCGGTCCCGACAGTTTCAACACCGCCAACACCAACGTGCTGGAACACGGCGGGCGCCTGCTGGCGCTGTGGGAAGGCGGTTCTGCCTACGCGCTCGACCCGCGCGACCTGGCCACCCGTGGCCCCGTGACCTGGCGCGCGGACTTGCAGCAGGTGCCTTTTTCGGCCCACCCCAAGGTCGATCCGGGCGGCCACCTGTGGAACATCGGCACTGCGGGCGGGGCAATAGTGGCCTGGCACATCAACCCGCAAGGTGAACTGGTGCAGGTCCAGGTGGGCAGCTCGCCGTACCCGGGCGGCATGGTGCATGACATGGCCGTCACCCAGCGCTACCTGGTGGTGCCGCTGCCGCCGGTGAGCCTGGACTTCGGCCGCCCGGTGGCAGACGGCCCGCGCCGCTTTGCGCTCCAGGCCGGCGAGCCGTTGCGCGTGCTGGTGATGGACAAGAACGACATCACGCAGCGCCGCGTTTTCGAACTGCCGCCGCAGATGGTGTTTCACGTCGGCAACGCGCACGAGACAGCGGATGGCCAGATCGTGCTCAGCTACATCGGCGCGCCCGACGCCTGGTTCCTGGACCAGGGCGCGGTGGCGTTGATGTCGGCCAGGCCCTCAGCCCCGGGCCGGGTCAGCACGCGGTTCGCGACGCTGGACATGAAAACCGGCAAGGCCCGCGTGCAGTCGATCGAAGGCGACGTTGAGTTCCCGCGCATCGACCCGCGCCGCATCGGCCTTGCCGCGCGCTGGCTGCTCACGGGCGCTTCGTGGCGCAGCTTTGCCGAGCGCAAGAATGCGCTGCTGCATGGCGTGCAGTTGCTCGACACGCAGACCGGCCGCACGCAGCGCTTCGACTACGGCGAGCACATGGTGGTGGAAGAGCACATCCTGGTGCCCAAGCCCGGCCAGTCGGCTGAGCTCGACGCCTGGTTGCTGGGCACCACCTTCGACGCGCGCCGCCAGGCCACCGTGCTGAACCTGCTGGACGCCGCGCACATCGCCGACGGGCCCGTCGCGCAGGCCGTGCTGCCGTACCTGCTGCCGCTGGGCTTTCACGGCAACTTCACCGCAGCTTGATCGTTATTTGAGCCGACAACCGGTGCAGGCCTGCGCCAAGCCAACAGCCTAATTCTGCGGCGCGGGGGTGACGGTGAGGGTGGCGGTGGCGCTGGTGACCGTGCCGGCCACATTGCTCACGGCCACTGCAAACAGCGCCAGGTTGTCGGCCCGCGTGGTCGCCGGTGTGGTGTGGCTGCTGGCGGTTGCGCCAGCGATGGCGGTGCCGTTTTTCGTCCACTGGTAGTTCAGTGGTGCCGTGCCGGTGGCGACGACCGAAAACGAAGCTGTTGCGCCGGTGGTGACGCTGGTCGCCGACGGTTGGGTGGTGATGGCCGGGCCCGTGACGGTGGCAGCGTAGTCACCGCCACCACCGCAGGCTGCGAGGCCCAGGCCCGCCAAGCCACTGAAAAAGCACCAGCCCAGGCAGCGGGCGAATCGCCGCGCCAGCAGCCAGGGCGTTGAGTCAAGCGTGTTCATTGTTTTGCCTCGTTCGAGTTGCAGGGTTTTTGCGCGCCCGGCGCTGACAGCAGACGTCCAGTGTCCCACTCATCGCCGCACCCTGGGGCACCGACAATCACGGTCATGGCCAAAACCAACTACACCTGCCGCGACTGCGGCGGCAGCAACTCGAAGTGGTTGGGCCAGTGCCCGCACTGCAAGGCCTGGAACACACTGGACGAAACGGTGGCCGAGACAGCAGGCGCATCGACCCGCAACACGCGCTTCCAGGCCCTGGCGCGCAGCCAGCCGGTGGCGACGCTGAGCGAAATCGACGCCGCCGAGATCGCGCGCACCCCCACCGGCCAGGAAGAGCTGGACCGCGTGCTGGGCGGCGGCATCGTCGAAGGCGCGGTGGTGCTGATTGGCGGCGACCCCGGCATCGGCAAGAGCACGTTGCTGTTGCAGGCGGTGGACGCGCTGTCGTCGCAAATGAAGGTGCTGTACGTGACGGGCGAAGAGAGTGGCGCACAGATCGCGCTGCGCTCGCGGCGGCTGGGCCTGGCGGGCACGCGGGTGCGCGTGCTGGCCGAGATCCAGCTTGAAAAGATCATGCACGCGATTGACGCTGAATTTGCCGGTGGCGGCCCGGCGTTCTGCGTCATCGACTCGATCCAGACCGTCTATTCCGAGCAGCTCACTTCGGCCCCGGGTTCGGTGGCGCAGGTGCGCGAGTGCGCGGCGCAGCTCACGCGCGTGGCCAAGATGCGCGGCTGCACGATCGTGTTGGTGGGCCACGTCACCAAGGAAGGTGGGCTCGCCGGCCCGCGCGTGCTGGAGCACATCGTCGATACCGTGCTGTATTTCGAAGGCGACACGCACAGCAGCTTTCGCCTCGTGCGCGCCATCAAGAACCGCTTCGGCGCGGTGAACGAGATCGGCGTTTTCGCAATGACCGAAAAGGGCCTCAAGGGCGTCAGCAACCCGAGTGCGATCTTCCTGTCCACCCACGGTGAACCGGTGCCCGGCACCTGCGTGCTCGTCACGCTGGAAGGCACGCGGCCGCTGCTGGTCGAGATCCAGGCCCTGGTGGACAGCGGCGGCCCGAGCCCGCGGCGCCTGAGTGTGGGCCTGGACCGCGACCGCCTGGCCATGCTGCTGGCCGTGCTGCACCGCCACGCGGGCGTTAGCTGCATGGACCAGGACGTGTTTGTGAACGCGGTGGGCGGCGTGCGCATCGGCGAACCGGCGGCCGACCTGGCGGTGCTGCTGGCCATTCAGGGCAGCCTGCGCGGGCGCGCCCTGCCGCGTGGCTTCGTGGCCTTTGGTGAAGTAGGACTTGCCGGCGAGGTGCGCCCCGCACCGCGCGGGCAGGAGCGTTTGAAAGAAGCTGCCAAGCTGGGTTTCAGCGTTGCCGTGGTGCCGAGGGCGAATGCGCCGAAGAAGCCGATCGAAGGCCTGACGATCCATGCAGTGGACCGCATCGAACAGGCGATCGAGGTGGTGCGCGGGCTCTGACGTTCATTGACGCTCATTGGCGTGCATTGACGCTCATGGACGCTCTCATGACGATCTGCCCTTGTCATCACCGCCAGCCGACCCCACGTAGCAAACCGGGCCCGGGTGGCCCCGGAGGTGTGGCGATGTGGAAGCGCTTGGCGGTGTTGTGGTCGGTGGTGCGCGGTGACGCGCGGCTGCTGTGGCTGGCGCTCAAACACCCGCAGTCGCCGGGCTGGCTGAAGCCTGCGGTGGGGCTGATGGTGCTCTACGTGCTGTCGCCGGTGGACCTGATCCCCGATGTGATCCCGGTGCTGGGCCTTGTCGATGACGTGGTGCTGCTGCCGCTGGCGATTCGCTTCGTCCTCAAGCGGCTGCCGCTGCGCGTGCGCGACGATATCGCGGGGCGCACGGTCAGCGGCTGAGTCAGCGGCTGAGGTTGCCGCTGAGGTTGCGCCGCTCGCGCAGGATCTGCTTCAGGCCATACACCAGCCGCCGCCACTCGTTGCAGAGCCGATAGGCGTAGGCCGGCAGCCGCCGCGTCCAGTGGAATTTGCGGCTCACACCGGGCGGCGAGACGATGGTGGAGGCGATCTCTTCGTCATGGCCGCAGGGCGTGGGCGTGACGAGGCGGAACTTCAGGCCGAAGCGCCAGCCCTGGTCGAAGACGTGGTCATAGGGCAGGCTCATTGGCAGCAGCCCTTGCAAGTAAGCCAGTGCCGCGTGCCGATTCAGGATGTAGGCGCTGGAACCCGTGCAGCGGCTGAGCATCACCGCCAACTGGTGTCCAGGGGCGACTTCGGCATACGGCACCGGCGTGCCCGAATGCACCGCAGACAGCTTGGCCACGTCCCAGCGCGCGGGCTGCGCCATCAGGCCCTGCAGCACCGCCGGCAGGCTGTCGTGCAGCAGCGCGTCGTCTTCGAGGATGAGCGCGAACAACGCGCCGCTGGCCAGGAAGGCCTGCATCGCCTGCACATGCGACAGGTAACATCCCAACTCGCCCAAAACGGGTGTCATGCCGTGTTTGCGGCGGTAGGCGGTTTCGTCGAGCGAGGCGCGCTGATCCGCAGTCAGCGTGCGCGCGTCCACTGCGGCCAGGCGCGTGAAGGGCAGCTTGAGCCGCTGCAACTGCGCGCCGATGCGTGCCAGTCTTTCAGGTGCCCGGTCGAGGTTGATCACCCATGTCTGCAAGCGGTTCATTGATGCAATTTTGCGGCAAGCCCCGGGGGCTTCGTTGAACGCCTCCATGGGCTGGGCACTGGCGGCCGTGGCGCTGGGGGTGGGCTACGTCGGTTACGGTTGGCCCGGCGTGCTGCTGGCCTTGACGGTCATCGTGTTCTGGCTGCTGATGCAGTTCAGCCGCGCGCTGCGCACGATGCGGCGCGCTGCAAGCCGGCCGGTGGGCGTGGTGACCAGCTCGGTGATGCTGCATGCAGGCCTGCACACCGGCATGCGGCTGCCGCAAATCCTGGTGCTGACGGGCAGCCTGGGACTCAAGGTGGACGGCCCGCCGGGTGCCGACGGCGAGTCTTACGCCTGGCGTGATGCAGGCGGTGACGAGGTGGTGGTGGAACTGAGGGGCGGCGTGCTCAGCGCCTGGCGCTTGCAGCGCAGTGACGCGGCGCCCTGACTTCAGCGCCGGCGAACGACCAGCCAGCCCACCGACAACAGCCCCGCCAGCAGCATGGCGCTGGTGCTGGCTTCAGGCACGGCTGACACGTACAGCGCCGCGTGCGACAGCGCCTGCGGGTTGCCCTGGACCGTGGTGGCCACGCCTTCGGTGCTGTCGAAGGTCAGCGAAGCCACGGCGCTGGTGGCGCGGAACAGGTAGTAGCTGTACTGGTCGGCGGCTGTGAGGCCGATGACGAAGTCGCCGCTGATCGGCGTGTCAAAAACCAGCACGCCGCTGAAGGCCAGCTGCGGGTTGGACGTGAACGGGCCGTTGCCGCTGTCGTCGCTCCTCCCCGCAAAGTTCCACGCCCCACCCCAGGCGCTGGCCAGGGCTGCGGCTTCGGCCGCACTGCCATTCAGGCTGCCCACAAAGGCGCCGCGGCAGTCGGCGGCAGCCAGGGCAACAAAACCCGTGTCCTGGCAGTTTTCGGCCCTCGCGGGCAGGGCAGCCGCAGTGGCGGCGAGTGCGACTAAAGCGGTGCGGAGGTGCCTCATCTGCGTCCTTGAATCAAGTGTTTGCGGTTCCGCCGTCGCAGAACCCTCAAAGCATTGGAACAGACTGCGCCGGGCCCCGGCTGCGCGCCCCCGCGTGTCGGGGGTGCCCGTCGGCGTGGCAGGCTGGCTCTAAACTCCGCGCTCAAACCTCAACCCCCTTTTGCACTGGAAAACCCATGTCGATGTCCGACCGCGACGGCAAGATCTGGATGGACGGCCAACTGGTGGAGTGGCGCGACGCCAAGATCCACGTCCTGAGCCACACCCTGCACTATGGCTGCGGCGCCTTTGAAGGTGTGCGCGCCTACAAGACCGACAAGGGCACGGCCATCTTCAGGCTGCAGGAACACACCGAGCGGCTCTTCAACAGCGCCAAGATCCTGCGCATGAAGATTCCCTTCACGCACGAACAGGTGGCCGCCGCGCAATGCCAGGTGGTGCGCGAGAACAAACTGGAAAGCTGCTACCTGCGCCCGCTGACCTGGATCGGCGACCAGAAGCTGGGCGTCAGCCCGCGCGGCAACACCATCCACCTGATGGTGGCGGCCTGGGCCTGGGGCGCCTACCTGGGTGAAGACGGTTTGAAGCGCGGCATCCGCGTCAAGACCAGCAGCTACACGCGCCACCACGTCAACATCACGATGACGCAGGCCAAGGCGGTCAGCAACTACACCAACAGCATCCTGGCCAACATGGAAGCCACCGACGAGGGCTACGACGAGGCGCTGCTGCTGGACCCGAGCGGCTTTGTCAGCGAAGGCGCGGGCGAGAACATCTTCGTCATCAAGAAGGGTGTCGTCTACACGCCCGACCTGTCGGCCGGTGCACTGAACGGCATCACGCGCGACACCATCTTCAACATCTGCCAGGACCTTGGACTCAAGCTGGTGGAAAAGCGGATCACGCGCGACGAGGTTTACATCTGCGACGAGGCTTTTTTCACCGGCACGGCGGCCGAGGTGACGCCGATCCGTGAGCTCGACCGCATCGAGCTGGGCGCCGGCACGCGTGGGCCGATCACCGAGAAAATACAG
>JANNGN010000011.1:0-5812 GCA_031403895.1 Rubrivivax sp.
GCTGCGATGCCGGTGCAAGGCATGCTGAAACACTACCGCGATGAGTTTGCGTACCACGTCGAACACAAGACCTGCATGGTCCCGCAACATGCTTGACCGCGCCTGAAAAACATGGCTGAACTCAACATCGACGGCCAGCAGATCACCGTTGCCGACGGCAGCGTGGTGATGCACGCCACCGACGCCGCCGGCATCTACGTGCCGCACTTCTGTTATCACAAAAAGCTGAGCATCGCGGCCAACTGCCGCATGTGCCTGGTGGACATCGAGAAGATGCCCAAGCCGATGCCGGCCTGCGCCACACCAGTCACCAATGGCATGGTCGTGCGCACGAAGAGCGAGAAGGCGCTGAAGGCGCAGCAGTCGGTGATGGAGTTTCTGCTCATCAACCACCCGCTGGATTGCCCCATCTGCGACCAGGGCGGTGAATGCCAGCTGCAGGACCTGGCGGTGGGCTACGGCAAGAGCGCCAGCCGCTACCAGGAAGAAAAGCGCGTCGTCTTTCACAAGGACGTGGGCCCGCTCATCAGCATGGAAGAGATGAGCCGCTGCATCCACTGCACACGCTGCGTGCGCTTCGGCCAGGAAGTGGGCGGGGTGATGGAACTCGGCATGATCCACCGCGGTGAGCACAGCGAGATCACCACCGTCGATGGCCGCACCGTGGACAGCGAACTGTCGGGCAACATGATCGACATCTGCCCCGTCGGCGCGCTGACGAGCAAGCCCTTCCGCTACAGCGCCCGCACCTGGGAACTGAGCCGCCGCAAGTCGGTGAGCCCGCATGACAGCGTCGGCGCCAACCTCATCGTCCAGGTCAAGGCCGGCAAGGTGATGCGCGTGGTGCCGCTGGAAAACGAAGCCGTGAATGAGTGCTGGATATCCGACCGCGACCGCTTCAGCTACGAAGCACTGAACAGCGCCGCGCGGCTGACGGCGCCGATGATCAAGCAGGGCGGCGCCTGGCAGACGGTGGACTGGAACACGGCGCTGGCCTACGTGGCTGACGGCCTGAAGCGCGTGCAGGCCGAGTTCGGTTCCGAACCCGGATCTGGCATTGGCGCCATCGGACACCCGAGCTCGACGGTCGAAGAACTGCACCTCTTGGCCAAGCTGGTGCGCGGCCTGGGCAGCGAGAACATCGACCACCGCCTGCGCCACGCCGACTTCAGCAACACCGCGCCAGCGGGCAGTGCGCGTTGGCTGGGCACCTCGGTGGCTTCGCTGTCGCAGCTCGACCGCGCTTTTGTGATCGGGTCCTTCCTGCGCAAGGACCATCCGCTGCTGGCGCAGCGCCTGCGCCAGGCCACGCGCCGTGGTGCACAGGTGCATAGCCTGCATGCCGTACACGACGACTGGCTCTTGCCGTTGGCCGCACAGTTCACTGCCGCGCCTGCTGACTGGGTGCAGGCGCTGGCCGCTGTCGCGTCAGCCGTGGCTGCGGCGGTCGGAGTGCCTGCACCGCTCGATGCCGACGTCGGCGCCGAGGCGCAGGCGATTGCCGCCTCGCTGCTCTCAGGCGAACGCAAGGCTGTGCTGCTGGGCAACGCCGCCGCACAGCATCCGCAAGCGGCTGTGCTGTTGACGCTGGCGCAGTGGATCGCTACCCACAGCGGCGCCACTTGCGGCTACCTCGGCGAGGCCGGCAATAGCGTCGGCGCGCAGTGGGTGAATGCGCTGCCGGGTGCGGGGGGGCTGCATGCCGGCCAGATGCTGACGCAGCCGATGAAGGCGATGCTGCTGCTCAACACCGAGCCCGAGCTCGACGCCGCTGATGCTGCCGCCGCGCGCAAGGCGCTGGCGATGTCGGGCCTGGTGGTGGCGCTCACACCCTTCAACAACGCCTGCGCCGATCTGGCCGACGTGATGCTGCCGATTGCACCCTTCACCGAAACGGCGGGCAGCTTCGTCAATGCCGAAGGGCTGGTGCAGAGCTTCCACGGTGTCGTCAAGCCGCTGGGCGACGCGCGACCGGGCTGGAAGGTGCTGCGCGTGCTGGGCAATCTGCTGGGCCTGCCCGGCTTCGATCAAGAGACTGTGGAAGAGGTGCGGACGCAAGCGCTGGGCAACCTCGACATGCTGCCGCAGCGGCTGGACAACAGCAGCGCTGCGGCCTTTGTCGTCACGCCCGCAGCCACGGGCCTGCAACGCATTTCGGATGTGCCGATCTACGCGGCCGACGCCACCGTGCGCCGCGCGCATTCGCTGCAGCTCACGGCCGATGCGCGCGCGCCGCTTGTGGGCCTTTCTTCTGCGCTGTGGGCGCAGTTGGGTCTGCAAGCGGGCGCCAAGGTGCGCGTGACACAAGGCGAGGGCACGGCTGTGCTGACCGCGCATGAAGACCAAACGCTGGCGGCAAGCACCGTGCGCGTGTCGGCAGGCCATCCCAGCACTGCGTCGCTCGGCGCACTGTTCGGCGCGCTGAAGGTCGAGACGGTCTCTCCATGATCGACTGGGTCACCGACTTCCCCCAAAGCTACCCGGCATCGTGGCTGGTGCTCTGGAGCCTGATCAAAATTGTGGCCGTCGTGCTGCCGCTGCTGGGCTGCGTCGCGTACCTCACGCTGTGGGAACGCAAGGCCATCGGCTGGACGCAAATCCGCCCGGGCCCGAACCGCGTCGGCCCCTATGGCTTGTTGACGCCCATTGCCGATGCGGTGAAGCTGATCTTCAAGGAAATCATCCGCCCGACGGCGGCGCACAAGGGCCTCTTTTTCCTGGGCCCGGTGATGACGATCATGCCGGCGCTGGCCGCCTGGGCCGTAATTCCCTTCGGGCCCGACGTGGTGCTGGCGAATGTGAATGCGGGCCTGCTGTTCCTGATGGCCATCACATCGATGGAGGTTTACGGCGTCATCATCGCCGGCTGGGCCAGCAATTCGAAGTACGCCTTCCTGGGCGCGCTGCGTGCATCCGCACAGATGGTCAGTTATGAGATCGCGATGGGCTTCTGCCTGGTGGTGGTGCTGATGGTGTCAGCCAGCATGAACATGAGCGACATCGTCATGAGCCAGGGCCGTGGCATCTTCGCCGGCTATGGAGTCGGCATCCTTGGCTGGAACTGGCTGCCGCTGCTGCCGATCTTCGTCGTGTTTTTCATCGCGGGGCTGGCTGAAACCAACCGTCATCCTTTCGACGTGGTGGAAGGCGAAAGCGAGATCGTCGCCGGCCACATGATCGAATACTCGGGCATGAGCTTCGCCATGTTTTTTCTGGCCGAGTACGCCAACATGATCCTCGTCAGCATGATGACGACGCTGCTGTTCCTGGGCGGCTGGCTGTCGCCTTTCGCCTTTCTCGACTTCATCCCGGGCTGGATCTGGCTGGCGATCAAGGTCTTCGTCGTGGTCACGATGTTCCTCTGGGTGCGCGCCACTTTCCCGCGCTTTCGCTACGACCAGATCATGCGTCTGGGCTGGAAGATATTCATCCCGATCACGCTTGTCTGGCTGGTCGTCGTGGGCTTGTGGATGCAGTCGCCCCTGAACATTTGGAACTGACCTCATGAGCACACTCACCGCTGTTCGAGAAGTCTTCACCAGCCTTTTCCTGACCGAGCTGCTGAAGGGCATGCGCATCACCGGCAAGCACTTTCTGGCCAAGAACATCACGGTGCAGTTTCCGGAAGAAAAGACGCCGCAGAGCCCGCGCTTCCGCGGCCTGCATGCGCTGCGCCGCTATGAAAACGGCGAAGAGCGCTGCATTGCCTGCAAGCTGTGTGAAGCGGTGTGCCCGGCGTTGGCCATCACGATCGAATCCGAGGTGCGTGCCGACGGCAGCCGTCGCACCACGCGCTACGACATCGACCTCACCAAGTGCATTTTCTGCGGCTTTTGCGAAGAGAGCTGCCCAGTGGACAGCATCGTCGAAACGCACCACTTCGAATACCACGGCGAAAAACGCGGCGACCTCTACTTCACCAAGGACATGCTGCTGGCCGTGGGCGACCGCTACGAAAAAGAAATCGCCGCCAACCGCGCGGCCGATGCGAAGTACCGCTGACTGCTGTTGAACACCGCTGACGCTTTGCTTTGCCGCGCGCACGCTGAGGAGGCGCGACCGAACCCCATGAATCCGATCACCGCACTCTTTTACGTCTTCTCTGCCGTGCTGCTGCTGGCCGCGTTTCGCGTCATCACGGCGCGCAGCACGGTGCATGCGGCTCTTTTCCTGGTGCTGGCTTTCTTCAGCGCCAGTTGCCTGTGGATGCTGCTGCGCGCTGAGTTTCTGGCCATCGTGCTGGTGCTGGTTTACGTGGGCGCGGTGATGGTGCTGTTCCTCTTTGTCGTGATGATGCTCGACATAAATACCGACAGCATGCGCGATGGTTTCTACAAGCACCTGCCGATGGCCGGTTTTGTCGGCGCGCTGATCGCGCTGGAAATGGCGCTGGTGCTGATGCGCGGCTTCCAGGTGCAGGCGCCGGTGCCGACGGCAAAGTCAATCGAGATCGGCAACACCAAGCTGCTGGGCATCGAGGTTTACACGCAGTACCTCTACCCGCTGCAACTGGCCGCCGTGCTGCTGCTGGTGGCCATCATTGCAGCCATCACGCTGACGCTGCGCGCGCGCAAGGACAGCAAGCACATGGATGCGTCCGAGCAGGTGCGCGCCAAAAAGGCTGACCGTGTGCGGCTGGTGAAAATGGCGCCAACGGTGGAACTGCCGTCATTGCCGCCAGCAGCACCTGCGGCACCCGAGGAAGGGGGCGCGGCATGAGCTTTGGCCTCATCACGCTCGGACACTACCTGTCGCTGGGTGGCATTCTGTTTGCGCTGTCGGTGGTCGGCATCTTCCTGAACCGCCGCAACCTGATCGTGCTGCTGATGGCCATCGAGCTGATGCTGCTGGCCGTCAACATGAACTTCGTCGCCTTTTCGCACTACCTGCCGCTGGAAGCGGACCGCATGGCGGGCCAGGTCTTCGTGTTCTTCATCCTCACGGTGGCAGCCGCTGAATCGGCCATCGGCCTGGCGATCCTGGTGGTGCTGTTCCGCAATCGGGCGTCGATCAATGTCGAAGAGCTCGACGAGTTGAAAGGCTGAGCACGCACATGGCTTCAACGATTTCTCAGAGCCTGCTGCTCAGCGTCGCCCTCGCCCCCTTGGCCGGCGCGCTGATCGCCGGCCTGGCCGGCAAGGCCATCGGCCAGCGCGGCGCCCACACCGTCACCATCATCGGCGTGCTGATCGCCTTCATCGGCTCGGTCATGGTGCTGAGCCAGGTCGCAGCCGGTGCGCGCTTCAACGCCACCGTCTATGAGTGGATGGTGCTCGGCAAGCTCGTCATGGAAGTCGGCTTCCTGGTTGATGGCCTAACCGCGATGATGATGGTGGTGGTGACTTTCGTTTCGCTGATGGTCCACATCTACACCATCGGCTACATGGCAGGCGACCCCGGTTACCAACGCTTCTTTTCGTACATCTCGCTCTTCACCTTCAGCATGCTGATGCTGGTGATGAGCAACAACTTCCTGCAGCTCTTCTTTGGCTGGGAGGCTCCTGGCCTTCGAGGCTGACGACCTGACCCGCATCGTCGACCTCATGCGCCACCTGCGCGGCTCCGAGACCCGTCGCCACGTGCGCGAAGAGGTGCCGTTCTTCACCGGCCCCCGAGTCGAGGTCTCGGCGCTGGTCGACTCCCTGCCCTAATCGACGGCGTTCGTCGCGTGCTCGCTCAGTCCATCGTCTGGGCGCTGGTCGACTCCCTGCCCTGATCGACGCCGTTTGGTCCCGCTCTCGGTCAGGCCATCATGTCCGCCCCGGTCAGGGCGTCGTCTCCGCCGGATACTGCGGGGCCGGCTGGAGTTTCA
>JANNGN010000012.1:0-2281 GCA_031403895.1 Rubrivivax sp.
GCGCGCGGCATCCCATCCTGGGCCTGCGCGGGGCGAAGCGCCAGCGCCACCTGCGGGTCGGCAACTCCCGGGCGAT
This sequence comes from Rubrivivax sp., assembly GCA_031403895.1. Classification (GTDB taxonomy): domain Bacteria; phylum Pseudomonadota; class Gammaproteobacteria; order Burkholderiales; family Burkholderiaceae_C; genus Rubrivivax. The sequence goes on from JANNGN010000012.1 coordinate 77, forward strand.
GGCGCTAACGACGGCACTGAGTCCTTCGCAGCGGGCAACGCAGAGCCGGCTGATGCTGACGCTGACGCTTCGATGCTCGACCAAGTGGCCGACGACCACGCTATCCACCCGCTTGAGCTGCACCAGTTGCTGGAAGGTGGCACGGTTGACCTGTCAGCGCGCGAACGCGAGGTGCTGCTGGCGCGATTCGGCCTTCACGGCCGCAAGACGCAGACCTTGGAAGAACTTGCGTTGCAGCTCGAGGTCACGCGTGAACGCGTGCGCCAGATCCAGCAGCAGACTCCACTCAAGCTCAGGCGCCGCATGGCACGCCAGGGCGTGGCGCGCGACGCGGTCTTTTAAGCCGAGCCTTGCTGATGCCGTGCTTGGCGCCGGGATAATCGGCAGCATGACAAGCGGTATGGATTGGCTCGACGTCGAGTCGCTCGACCTCGACGCACAAGGCGTCGCGCATCGCGCTGATGGCAAGGTGGTATTCATCGAAGGCGCGCTGCCCACCGAACGGGTGCAGGTGCAGGTTTCGCGCAAGAAGAACCAGTGGGAGCAGGGCCAGATGACGGCGTTGCAGCGCGAGAGTGCGCAGCGTGTGCGCCCCGGCTGCCCGCACTTTGGCTTGCATGCGGGGTCCTGCGGGGGCTGCAAGATGCAGCACCTGCACCCTGCCGCGCAAGTGGCCGTGAAGCAGCGCGTGCTGGAAGATAACCTGTGGCACCTGGCAAAAGTAAAACCCGACCGCATGCTGCGCGCCATCGAAGGCCCGGCCTGGGGCTATCGCGACCGCGCCCGTCTGTCGGTGCGTTTCGTGGCCAAGAAGGGCACGGTGCTGATCGGCTTTCACGAGCGCAAGTCGCGCTATGTGGCCGACATGCGCGAATGCCCCGTGCTGACGCCCAAAGTGAGCGCCATGCTGATGCCGCTGCGCGCGCTGATCGGCAGCATGGACCAGCGCGACCGCCTGCCGCAGATCGAGCTGGCGGCTGGCGAGGGCGTGATTGCACTCGTGCTGCGGCACCTGGAGCCGGTGAGCCCAGCCGATGCAGACCGGCTGCGAGCGTTTGCCGCTGAACATGGCGTGCAATGGTGGTTGCAGCCCAAAGGGCCGGAGACCGTGCACCTGCTGGACGGCACGGGCGCAGGTCATGCAACCCTGGCCTACCGGCTGCCCGAATTCGGCATCACCATGCCTTTCAGGCCCACCGACTTCACGCAGGTCAATCCGCACATCAACCGCGTGCTTGTCGAACGTGCCTTGCGCCGGCTGGACCCCCAGGCGCCTGAGCGTGTTTTTTTCTGGTTATGCGGCCTGGGCAACATCACCATGCCACAGGCCACACGCGCTGCAGAGGTGCTGGGCATCGAGGGCAGTGAGACGTTGGTGGCGCGTGCGCGCGAAAACGCGGCGGCCAACGGACTTGCCGGCAAGACGCGCTTCGAGGTGCGCAACCTGTTCGAGATCACGGCCGACGATGTGCGCGCCGTCGGCCCGGCGCAGCGCTGGCTGATCGACCCACCGCGTGAAGGAGCGTTTGCGATGGCCAAGGCGCTGGCAGATTTGCACGGCTCGGGTGGCCACACGGCGCCACTGCGCATCGTCTATGTCAGCTGCAATCCCGCCACGCTGGCGCGCGACGCGGGATTGCTGGTGCATCAGGCCGGCTACAAGTTGTCGCTGGCGGGTGTGGTCAACATGTTCCCGCACACGGCGCATGTGGAAAGCATGGCGGTGTTCGACCGCGCCGCAGAATGAGCAAGGGCCCCGGAGGGCCCTGCGATCGATCCAGCAGACGCCGCAGAACCGGCTTTGCCGGGCCGCTGTCGTCGCCCCCTTGAGGGGGCAGCGGCCGAAGGCTGCTGCCGGGGGTGGGTCAATCAATCCCGTTCGCCACCGAAGATGCCCAGCAGCGCCAGCAGGCTGCTGAACACGTTGTACACGCTCAGGTAAACGCCCAGCGTGGCGCTGATGTAGTTGGTTTCTTCGCCGTCCTGCACCCGCTTCAGGTCATACAGGATGAAGAACGAGAAGATGCCGATCGCCAGCACCGACAGCGTGATCATCAGCGCGCTGCTCTGGATGAAGACGTTGGCAATGCCGGCCACCAGCAGCATGACGACGCCGATCATCAGGAACTTGCCCATGCTGGACAGGTCGCGCTTGATCACGCTGGACAGCGTGGCCATGCCGAAGAAGATGCCACCGGTGCCGGC
>JANNGN010000013.1:0-6038 GCA_031403895.1 Rubrivivax sp.
GCCTGCGGTCAGCGTCAGTGGCGTCGGGAACATCATCGTGGTGATGAAGTAGAAGGCGATCAGCGACAGCACACCCGCCACGGCCAGGCCCTTGTACAGCGCCGGCATCACGTTCTTCATGCCCGGGCTGGCCTTGACGAAGTAGCAGCCGACGATCGACGCGATGATCGACACACCGCCCAGCAGCAGCGGATAGACCACTGCGTTGACGGTGGCGCCACTGACGAGCAGCGAAGCCAGCGCCATGGTGGCAATCAGCGTCACGGCGTAGGTCTCGAACAGATCAGCCGCCATGCCGGCGCAGTCGCCGACGTTGTCGCCCACGTTGTCGGCGATCACGGCTGGATTGCGCGGGTCGTCTTCGGGAATGCCGGCTTCTACCTTGCCCACCAGGTCGGCGCCGACGTCAGCGCCCTTGGTGAAGATGCCGCCGCCCAGGCGCGCAAAGATCGAGATCAGCGACGAGCCAAAAGCAAAGCCCAGCAGTGGCTTGAGCGTTGCAGGGTCCACCTTGCTGCCGCCACTGAGCAGCATGAAGAAGAGGCCTACGCCCAGCAGCCCCAGGCCCACCACCAGCATGCCGGTGATGGCGCCGCCCTTGAAGGCGACATCCAGTGCCGGGCCGATGCCCTTGGTGGCCGCTTGCGCGGTGCGCACATTGGCCTTCACCGACACGTTCATGCCGATGAAGCCGCAGGCGCCCGAAAGCACGGCGCCGAGCACAAAGCCGGCGGCGGTGAGCTGGTCGAGAAAGATGAAGATCAGCACGGCAAGCACGACACCGACGATGGCGATGGTCTTGTACTGCCGCGCCAGGTAGGCGGCGGCGCCCTGTTGGATTGCGCCTGCGATCTCTTGCATGCGGGCGTTGCCGGCATCCTGGCTCAAGATCCAGCTTCGTTGCACGAAGCCATAGATGACGGCGGCCAAGCCGCACGCCAACGCTGCATACAGCGCCATGGTGGTGGACATGAAAAGTGCTCCTTCCTCGATCGGGTTTTTTTGACGGATGGCAGAGCGGGCTCCGGCCTTTGGAGGGCACGGCCTGCTCGGCGCGCGGGCGATGCTACAGGATGACCCTTGCAGCCCCGGCCGGGGTCTGTCAGCGGTCAGGAACGGCGGTCCTTGGCGGGTCAGGACTGCGCAAGGTGCGCCTCTAGAATCATGGTTGCCGCCGATATCCAAGACAGCCGAGACACCGCATGAGCCTGCACAACGTGACCCCGGGCGCCAAGGCGCCGCACGAGTTCAACGTGATCATCGAGATTCCGATGAACGCCGACCCGATCAAGTACGAGGTTGACCACGAGACCGGTGCGCTGTTTGTCGATCGCTTCATGAGCACGGCCATGCACTACCCGTGCAATTACGGCTACATCCCCAACACGCTGTCGGACGACGGCGACCCGGTGGATGTGCTCGTGATCACACCCGTGCCCCTGATCCCCGGCGTGGTGGTGACCTGCAGGCCGCTGGGTTTGCTGCGCATGGAAGACGAAGCGGGTGGCGACAACAAGCTGCTGGCGGTGCCGATCGACAAGATCCTGTCGATCTACACGCAGTGGAAGAAGCCGGAAGACCTGAACCCGCTGCGGCTCAACACCATCCGGCACTTCTTCGAGCACTACAAAGACCTGGAAGAGGGCAAGTGGGTCAAGGTCCTGGGCTGGGAGGGCGTGGATGCGGCGGTGGCCGAGGTCGTGGCCGGCATGGCCAACTTTGTGCCTGCGCCCAAGGCTTGAGCAGGCGCTGATCGGGCGCTGATCAGACGTTCTTGAAAGGGTTGCGCTCGCGCAGTTCGTCCACGTACTGATCGATGCCCTGTCCCTCTGCGGCCAGGAAGTCGGCCACCGCCGAGGCGAATCTTTCGTCGCGCAGCCAGTGGGCCGAATAGGTCTTCACCGGCAGCAGGCCGCGCGCCATCTTGTGTTCGCCCTGCGCGCCGCCTTCAAAGCGCACGAAGCCTTGTTGCAGGCACCAGGCCAACGGCTGGTAATAGCAGGCTTCAAAGTGTACGCAGGGCAGGGGTTGGGTGCAGCCCCAGTAGCGGCCCCAGGCGGCGCCGTGGGCGCGGTCGATGGCGATCAAAGAGACGGCCACTGGCTGGCCTTCGCGCCGCGCCACGAACATCAGCCAGTTCGCTGCCATGTCCTGCGCCATGCGGGTAAAAAAGTCGCGCGTCAGATAGGGCGTGCTGTGGTGCGCCTGGTAGGTCAGCGTGTAGCAGCGGTAGAAGAAGTCCCACAGCGCGTCGTCGATGGCCCGCCCTTCATGGGCCGTGAAGGTGATGCCTTGTTCGGCCACGCGGCGCCGCTCCTGCAGGATCTTCTTGCGCTTGTCGCGTTGCAGGCGCGACAGCAGGTCGCTGAAGTCGGCAACCGGCTGCGCCGTGTCCTGCGTCCAGTGGAATTGCACCCCTTCGCGGATCATCCAGCCCTTGCCTGCCAGCGCGGCGCGGTCGGCATCGTCGATGTACAGCAGGTGGGCTGACGACAGCCTGCTGCCGGTTTGCGCCGTGGCCAAGAGTGCTTGTGCCAGTTGGCCACGCGCCTGGGTGTTGTGCGCCATCAGTCGCGTGCCCGGCACCGGTGTGAAGGGCACGGCCGCCAGCAGTTTGGGGTAGTAGCGCAGGCCGTGCCGCCGGTAGGCGTCGGCCCAGGCCCAGTCGAAGACATATTCGCCGTAGCTGTGGCTTTTCAGATAGGTTGCACAAGCGGCCTGCAACTGACCGTTGCGGTGCAGCGTGATGAACTGCGGCGCCCAGCCGGTGGCGGCGGTCGCGCTGCCGGATTCGTGCAGTGCGCTCAGGTATTCATGGCGCAGAAAAGGCGTGGGCTGCGGCTGCGCTTCGAGCAAGTGATTCCAGGCCTGACGGTCCAGTGCAGCGGGGTCGCTGTGGACCTGGGTGACATAAACTTCATCCGTGAACTCTTCGCTTCGATTCATTCAAGGTCCGACATCATGAAAGTGGCGCTGGCGCAGATCAACGCCACGGTGGGTGACCTGGCCGGCAATGCGCGCCTGTTGGCGCAAGCCGCGCGGCAAGCCTATCAGCAGGGCGCGATGCTCGTGGTGTCGCCCGAGTTGTCCCTCACCGGCTATCCGCCCGAAGACTTGTTGCTGCGCCCGGCTTTCATGGCGGCGTGTGCTGAAGCGCTGGCGGCCCTGGCTGCCGATTTGGTCGATTGCGTGGGCCTGCACCTGGTGGTGGGGCATCCGCACCAGTTCGGTGAGCGGGGCGACGTGCGGTCGAAGTCGATGGCGGTGCAGCAGCGTTTCAATGCGGCGTCGGTGCTCAGCGAGGGCCGCGTCATCGGCACCTACTGCAAGCGCGAGTTGCCCAACTACCAGGTCTTTGACGAGCGGCGCTACTTCGCGTCGGGCCGCGACGCCGGGCACGGACCGCTGGTGTTCGAGGCCGGTGGCTTGCGCATCGGCGTGCTGATCTGCGAAGACGCGTGGTTTGACGAGCCCGCACAGGCGGCTTGCGCGGCCGGCGCGCAGCTGCTGTGTGTCATCAACGCTTCGCCGTTCCATCTGGACAAGGCCGGCGAGCGTGAAGCCCGCATGGCCGAGCGCGCGCGCGCCGTCAGCTTGCCACTGCTGTACGCGCACCTGGTGGGCGGGCAGGACGAGGTGGTGTTTGACGGCGCGTCGTTTGCCGTCGATGCGCAGGGCCGCGTCGGCGCACGCGCGCTGTCGTTCGAGCCTGCGCTGCTGATGCTGGACGTGGGCGCCGACGGCCGGGTTGAAGGCCCGGTCGCCGAAGTGCCTTGTGCCGAGGCGCAGGTCTGGGCTGCACTCGTGACCGGCGTGCGCGACTACCTGGGCAAGAACGGTTTCCCCGGCGCCATCATCGGCCTGTCGGGTGGCATGGATTCCGCACTCGTGCTGGCCATCGCGGTTGATGCGTTGGGCGCCGACAAGGTGCGCGCGGTGATGATGCCGTCGCCCTACACCGCCGACATCTCGTGGATCGACGCCCGCGACATGGCCGCACGGTTGGGGGTGCGCTATGACGAGATCGCCATCGCACCGATGTTCGACGCTTTCCGCAACAGCCTGGCGCAGCAGTTTGCGGGCCTTGCCGAAGACACAACCGAAGAGAACCTGCAAGCGCGCATCCGCGGCACGCTGCTGATGGCACTGTCCAACAAGACGGGTTCGATCGTGCTGACCACCGGCAACAAGAGCGAGATGGCCACCGGCTACTGCACGCTGTACGGCGACATGGCAGGTGGCTTTGCCGTCATCAAGGATGTCGCCAAGACACTGGTCTATCGCCTGGCCGAGTGGAAGAACCGCCAGCCCGTGCAGCGCGCCGACGGCAGCGTGGGGCCGGTGATCCCCGATCGCATCATCACGCGGCCACCTTCGGCCGAACTGCGCCCCGACCAGACCGACCAGGACAGCCTGCCGCCCTACGCGGTGCTGGACGCCATCCTGGCGCGCTACATGGAAGACGACCAGGGCATCGACGACATCGTCGCGGCCGGCTTTGCGCGCGCCGATGTCGAACGGGTCACGCGGCTGATCAAGCTCAACGAGTACAAGCGGCGCCAGGCGCCAGTCGGAATCCGTATCACCCACAGGGCCTTCGGGCGCGATTGGCGCTACCCCATCACGTCCAAATTCCGTGCTTAAATCAGCGCAGTCATCAATCGAAGTTGCCCAATTTCTCCCGGAGTCCGCCATGAAGCAAATCACCGCCGTCATCAAGCCTTTCAAGCTCGAGGAAGTGCGTGAGGCGCTGGGCGACGTGGGTGTGTCGGGCTTGACCGTCACCGAGGTGAAGGGTTTTGGCCGCCAGAAGGGCCACACCGAGCTGTACCGGGGCGCTGAGAACGTGGTTGACTTCCTGCCCAAGGTGAAGGTGGAAGTGGTGGTGAAAGATGCCGACGTGGACCGCTGCATCGAGGCCATCGTCAAGGCCGCCAAGACCGGCAAGATCGGCGACGGCAAGATCTTCGTCAGCTCGGTCGAGCAGGTGGTGCGCATCCGCACTGGCGAGACTGATGAAGCGGCGGTCTAGCTTCGGCCTTGCTGGCCACGGCTTGACTGGGCCGAGCCTGACAGGCCCTCAGACCCGCGAATAGTCGTCGCCCAGAATTGCCGCCTGGGCCATCGACGCGATCTGGATCAACAAGGGTTCAGCCTCTTCGCCGACAACAAGGTTGTCGTGCTGAGACGGCGCCAGGAAGCCTTCCGAGACCGTCGTGCGCATGAAGCGAAGCAGGTCGTCGTAGTAGCCCGCAGTGTTCAGCAGGCCGATCGGCTTGTCGTGATACGACAGTTGCCTCCAGGTCCAGACTTCGTACAACTCTTCAAGCGTTCCGATGCCACCGGGCAGCGCGATGAAGGCGTCGGCGCGTTCGGCCATCATCTGTTTGCGCGCATGCATGGTGGGCACCACATGCAGTTCGTGCAGGCCGATGTGCCCAACCTCCAGCCGCTGCAGGCTTTCCGGGATCACGCCCACGACCCGCCCGCCTGCAGCCAGCGTGGCGTCGGCCACTTCGCCCATCAAGCCGACTTTGCCGCCGCCATAGACGAGTTGCCAGCCGCGGCTTCCAATGGCGTCGCCAAGCGCGCGTGCAGCGGCGGGGTATGCCGGCTGTGCGCCATGGCGCGATCCGCAATAGACACAGATGCTGGGTGGGGTTGCTGAGGTCATGCGTTGCGTGTTTTTTCGGCGGCAGGGGGGCGCCAGGTGACCAGTTGGGTCTGGCAGATGGCGTCGTGCCAGTATTGCCGATCAGGGCGCAGACGGCTCGATGCCGCATAGACCAGCACGCCGGCCGTCAGTGCGCCGAATGTCAGCCCAGCCCCTTGGAGGCCTGAAATGTGGACGGCAGTCAAGGCCGGCAGGAACCACAGCCAGGCCAGCAGATATCGGCACAGCGCGCGCAGCGGCGCGACGCGGCCGCCATCCACCGTGACGAGCCGGATGTGCCACGTCAGCATCGCCAGTGTCTGCCCCGTGCGCGACCAGAAGTAAACGAAATACGCTGCCAGCACAAGCGCCACAAAGGCCTGCA
>JANNGN010000014.1:0-4376 GCA_031403895.1 Rubrivivax sp.
GCCTTCTTCGCCTGGTCAACCAGGCGGGCCACGGTGGGCGACAGTTGCGCGCCGACACCGGTCCAGTGCGTCACACGGTCCAGCGCCACGCGCAGCGGTTGTTCGGCACCGGCTGCAACGGGGTTGTAAAAGCCCACGCGCTCGATGAAGCGGCCATCACGGCGCTCGCGAGAGTCGGCCACGACGATGTTGTAAAACGGGCGCTTCTTGGCGCCACCACGAGACAGTCGGATCACGACCATGATGAAGTTCCTTGGAAATCAGAAGGTCGATTGCCATGCCACGGGGACACGCCGGGCGGGCAATCATGGAGGTAGGTGCCGGGACGATGCATGCAGATTCCCACCCGCAGTTTCCCTGTGCCCACCACTGTCAACACCGTAGATACGCCCCCGTGTTGCCACTGCGAAGCCAGCGTTGTAGACCGCACATTATAAACTGAGCCGCGCAGGCCAGCAGGCACTGCCGCCCCCCGCCCCGCCCAGATGCCGATCCGGAGACTGACCCGGACGCCGCCCACGCTTGTTTCCTTCATGCCCCCTGAGCCCACACGCTACCGCTCCAAGACCGTCGCCGCCTGGTTGGCCTTGCTGCTGGGTTCGCTGGGCCTGCACCGCGTGTACCTGCACGGCCCGAGTGACGCGAAGGCGTGGCTGCATCCGCTGCCCACGGCGCTGGGCCTGCTGGGCGTGATGCGGCTGCGCAGGTTCGGGCAGGACGATTCCCTGGCCTGGCTGCTGATTCCTGCGCTGGGATTGATGATCTCGATGGCAATGCTGTTCGCCATCCTCTACGCGCTCACACCCGACGAAAAGTGGGACGCGCGGCACAACGCGGGGCACGCGGTGAAGGCCACTGGATGGGGCCCGGTGCTGGCCGCGATAGCCGCGCTGCTGATCGGCGCCGCAGTGCTGATGGGCACCGTGGCTTACGGCGGGCAGAAGTTCTTCGAATGGCAGCTGGCGGGGACGCAGCAGCCAGGCCGTCGGTGATCAGAAGCGCTGTGCAGAAGCGCCGTCCAGCAGCGCCGTTCAGAAAATCAGGCGGCTGAGTCCGTAGAAGACCGCCGCGATCAGCGCAGTGGCAGGGATCGTCAGCACCCACGCGGTCACGATGTGGCCAGCCAGACCCCAGCGCACGGCCGAAGCGTTGCGCACCGAACCGACGCCAAAGATTGCCCCCGTGATGGTGTGCGTGGTGGACACCGGAATGCCCATCGCCGTGGCCGTGAAGAGCGTGATCGCACCGCCGGTTTCCGCGCAGAAGCCGCCCACGGGCTTGAGCTTGGTGATGCGCTGGCCCATGGTCTTGACGATGCGCCAGCCGCCGAAGAGCGTGCCCAGGCCGATTGCGATGTAGCAACTCCAGATGACCCAGCCCGGCGGCATCTTGTCGCCGGCACTCGTGATGCCCGCAGCAATCAGCAGCAGCCAGATGATGCCGATGGTCTTCTGCGCATCGTTGCCGCCGTGGCCGAGCGAATACAGGCCGGCCGACACCAGTTGCAGCCGCCGGAACACGTTGTCCACGCGCAGCGGCGACAAACGCCTGCACAGCCAGGCCACAGCCACCATCAGCAGCGACGCCAGCAGGAAGCCCATCATCGGCGAGATGAAGATAAACGCCACCGTCTTCAGCACACCCGCCGTCACCAGCGGTGCCGAGCCGGCCTTGGCCAGCGTGGCACCGACGATGCCACCGATGAGCGCGTGCGAACTGCTCGACGGAATGCCGTACCACCAGGTGATGACGTTCCAGGCAATCGCCCCCACCAGTGCGCCGAAGATCACGTACTGGTCCACCACACCCGGGTCAACGATGCCCTTGCCCACCGTGGCGGCCACCTTGAGTTCGAAGACGAAGATCGCCACCACATTGAAGAAGGCGGCAAAGGCCACTGCCTGCAAAGGCTTCAACACACCCGTCGAGACGACTGTCGCGATCGAGTTCGCGGCGTCGTGAAAGCCGTTCATGAAGTCGAACAGCAGCGCAAGCGCCACCAGCGTGACCACGACCCAGAGCGTCATGGCCGCACGGTCAGCTCGGGTTGCCGGTTGCCGCGCCTGGACTCAGGAGTTCTCAAGCACGATGCCTTCAACGAGATTGGCCACGTCTTCGCAGCGGTCGGAGATGGACTCCAGGTGTTCGTACACGGCCTTCAGCTTGATGAGCTGGCGCGTGTCGGGCTCTTCACGGAAGAGGGCCGACATGGCGCTGCGCATGACGCGGTCGGCATCGGACTCGAGCTTGTCGATCTCTTCGCAGGTCTTGAGCACGCTCTCGGCCACCTGGGCGTCTCTCAGGCGTGGCAGCAGCGTCAGCACATGCTGCACGCGTTCGCAGCAGCGCACCGATATCTCGGACAAGCGCACCACATCTTCCGACAGGTGACGCAGGTCGTAGAGCGACATCACTTCGCTTGAATCCTGCAACAGGTCGATGACATCGTCCATCGCGTTGATCAGGCGGTGGATCTGGTCGCGGTCCAGTGGCGTGATGAAGGTGCGGTGCAACAGGCGGTGTACCTCGGCGGTGATCTTGTCGGCAGCGCGTTCGGCGTCCCCAACGGCCTTGGCATGGCGCTCGCGATCGGGCTCGTTGTCGTAGTTCTGCACCATGGCCATGAAGGCCCGGGCCCCTGCTGCGATGTGCTCGCCGTGCTCGTTGAAAAGCTCGAAAAAGTTGCCCTCGCGCGGCAACAACCTGCCGAACACCATGTGCGCTCCGATCCATGTCTCCGATTTGTCATCAAACCGACATGCAGCGATTCTAGGGGCCGAAAGTCTGCATCAGCACTGGCAGGTCGCGCAGCTTCAAGGCAGTCTTTCGATGGGCTGGTCGGCCGTGTCGGCCAGCAGCAACTGCAGGCGGCCCAGGCTCGGATGCAAGAGCCCGGGCGCCAGCTCCAGCAGTGGCTGCAAGACAAAAGCACGTTCGTGCAGGCGCGGGTGCGGCACCTCCAGGCCCGGCCCGTGCAGCACGCGCTGACCGAAGAGCAGCAAGTCCAGGTCCAGCGTGCGCGGTGCATGGCGGTACGGCCGCACGCGGCCATGGGCCGTTTCGATCGCCTGCAGCGCGCGCAGCAATGCGTGCGGCTGCAGTGCGGTGCGCAACTCGGCCACGGCGTTGATGAAGTCCGGGCCGATCGCCTGGACAGGCGCTGTGCGGTACAGCGAAGACTGCGCCACCAGCGCTGTCTGCGGCAGGGCGGCCACTGCGGCCAGCGCGTGCTTCAGCGTGGCCCGCGCGTCACCCAGGTTGGCGCCCAGCCCGATGAAGACACGTTCAGCGTTCATTCCGGTGCAGGCGCTGCTCCTTCGCGCGCGCCGGGGCGACGGCGCCGGCGGCGGCGTTTGCGCGGCGCACCGTCGCTGGCTGCGGATGGCTGCGCGTCGCCCTCTGGTGTTTCAGTGCTTTCTGCATCCTCTTGCACTGCCGCAGCCTGGCCGCGCTGCGGACGGGCATGCGTGCTGGCGCGCAGATCGGCGATCAGCGCTTCGCGTTCATCTTCACTGCCCAGGTGCAGGTCTTCCCACCAATCGGCCAGCTCGGTGCTGAGGTCACCGCAATCGGCGCGCAGACGCAGGAAGTCGTAGCCGGCACGGAAGCGCACTTGCTCCACCAGGGCCAGCGCCGAACTGGCCGAGCGGCGCTCGAAGCGCGGCTGCATGAGCCAGATCTCGCGCATGTCGGCGGCCAGCTTGCCGCGGCCCGAGATGTCGCCGATGCGCGCGTCAAACACCGCATCGACGGCCTGCTGCAGGGCCGGGAACGGCGCTTCGCCGGCGGCGCGGATCGCTGTCCAGCGCGCCTGCACGTCGTGCCACAACAGGCAGGCCAGCATGAAGCTGGGCGCCACCGAGCGGCCTTCGGCAACGCGGCGGTCGGTGTCTTCCAGTGCCAGGCGGATGAAGGTCTCGCGCGAGCTGCTGTTCTGCGCCGGCGCGAGTGCCGCGTCCAGCACCGGGAAGACGCCGCCCCCCTGCCCCACCAGTCCATACTTTTTCAACTGCTCGATGCTGGCCAGCGCGTGCCCGGTCTGCATCAGCTTGACCATCTCGTCGAACAGGCGCGAGATCGGCACGTTGGCCAGCAGTGCCGACATCGCGCGCACCGGCCGCTCGGTGCCGGGCTCGAGCGCAAAGCCGAGCTTGGCCGCAAAGCGCACAACGCGGATGATGCGCACCGGGTCTTCGCGGTAGCGCAGTTCGGGGTCGCCGATCATGCGCAGCAATCGGGCGCGTGAATCGGCCAGGCCGCCGTGGTAGTCCACCACCACTTGCGTCACCGGGTCGTAGTACATGGCATTGATGGTGAAGTCGCGCCGCGCCGCGTCTTCCACCTGCGGGCCCCAGACGTTGTCGCGCAGCACGCGG
>JANNGN010000015.1:0-4208 GCA_031403895.1 Rubrivivax sp.
CGTGCGCCGTGGGCTTCTTGAGGCGCTTCACGCGCTCGCTCAAACGGTGGTAGTCGTCCGCGACATAGAACAGCGTGGTCGCAGGATCGGCATCGTCGGCGGCGCCAGCAGACGGCACCAGATAACGCGCGTTGTCCGCGAGCTTGTTGACGAGCGTCTTGAACAGCTCGTTGTCGCGCCGCATGTTGGCGCGGAAGGTTTCGGCGTCGGCATAGGCGTAGCCCATGCTCAGGCGATCGAGCGCGTCTCTCAGCACAGGCTCGTCGGCGGACTTGCGCGTGGCTTCGCTCAGCACCGCCAGCAGGTCGGCGGGTGTTCCCTTGGGCGCAGCCAGGCCGCGCCAGGTGCCAATTGACAAGTCGATGCCACGCTCTTTCAACGTCGGCACGGACTCGAAGCCCTTGAGCCGCTTGTCGGCCATCACCACCAGCGTGCGCAGCTTGCCGCTTTGCACATGCGTGGCCACTTCACCCGGGCTCACGGCGACTGCATCGACGTGGCCTCCCATCAACGCCAGCACGGCGGGCGCGGCGCCACCGAATGGGATGGGGTTGTATTTGACGCCGGCCTTGTCTTCGAGCGCCGCATGCGCCAGGTGCCAGATCGAGCCATTGCCCGAATTGCCCATCTTCACCTCGCCGGGTTTGGCGCGGCTGGCGGCCAGGAATTCTTCGATCGTCTTCCACGGCGCATCGGCCTTGACGGTGATGGCCGCCGGGTCGGCATTGAGCTGCGCGATGGGCACGAAGTCCTCAAACGACAGCTTCGTCAGGCCGAGGTGCGGCACGAAGACGATCTCGGCGAACACCACCGCGAGCTTGTAGCCGTCGGGCCTGGCATTGATCATCTCGCCGTGGCCGATCATCCCCGATGCGCCCGGCCGGTTGTTCACCGTGATGGGCTGCGGCAGATGCTTCTTGGCGGCTTCGGCAAAAGCGCGCGTCAGCACGTCGGTGCCGCCGCCGACGCCGGCTGGCACGATGAGGTCGATGGGGCGATTCGGGTAGCCGCCGGATTGCGCCCACAAGGTGCCAGGAAGAAGGCCTGCTGCGGCGGCTGCGGCAAAGAGCTGGCGGCGTGAAAGCCGCCCGGGCTGCGGCATGGTGTCTCCTTGAGGCGTGCTGTCTGGACAGGCGCAGATGCTAGGTCGGCAACTCGCAATCGCGCCCCAGGTTTCCCTGGGGCTGATTCCGCCGACAGCGCTGCCGCCGCGTCAACCGGCAGCGCTGGCGCCACGCTGCCGCCACAGCACCAGCGCCATGAAAAGCCCCGCAGCCACCACTAGCGCGCCCAGGAACATGGGGCTGGCGACCGCGCGCAGCGCCGCCAGAAAGTCATGCCACGCCCAGCCGGCCATGCCTGCGAGTGCTTGAACCGGCGGCATCTGATCGTTGATCGTCAGGCCCTGGCCGCTGGCACCTGCCAGAGCCAGGCCGGCATTGCGGCCCAGCCGCCCGATGGTTTCGCTCATCAAGGGTTGGCCAAAGACATAGTCCAGCAGCGCACTCGTCAGGCCCACGCCCACAAACAGCACCGGCAGCCCCCAGCGCTTGAAAAGTGCGTTGCACAACATGGCCAGCAAGATCAGCGGCGACAGCCACAGCGTGGCCAGCGGCAGGCCCGCGACCACCCGCGCCGCCAATGCCAGCGTGCCGGGCAACAAGCTGTTCCACGGCAGCGCCAACCACTCGCCGAAACCGACTACCCGGCTCACCAGCAAGAGCGAAATGGCGTAGCCGCCCAGCAGCCCCACCAGCAATGCAGCGGCCGGCACCAGCACCAGGTGGACCAGCAGCGGGGCGGCGAAACTCTCTGCATGACCGTTGGGCAGGGACAGCCAGAACTCCACGGAGCGGTCTGCGTGGTCGCGCCGTGGCAGGCTGGTGATGATGAACAGCGAAGTGACCCACACCATCAGGAAGACCACGCCGGCCGACAACACGATGGAGATCAAGCCCACCATCGCGGCCAGGTCGGAAGCGCTGCGTTTTGCCATCTCGATGTCAAGGTCGATGCGTGCGAAAGTCAGCGGCAGCACGGCCAGCGCCAGCGGCACCAGCATCAGCAGCGCCCAGACAAAACGGTGTTGCAGCCATTCGCGGCGCAGCAGGGGTAGTAGATTGTTCATGATGGGGCTCCTTCAGGCTGCGGGGTCAGAACTGCGTGCGGTCGAGTTCGGGCTTGCGCGTCAGCGCCACGAACAGGTCCACCAGGCTCGGGCGCATGCGTTTACCCAGCGCCTGCACAGCGGCCGGTGGTTCACCATCGAACAGCGATGCAAAAGGCGCAGCACCCGCACCCTGCACGCGGTACTTCAAGAGTGGGTGCGCGGCCGCCATTTGCTCGGCCACGCTGGCGTCGTGGCTCAGTGCCACGAAGCGGCGGTCCATGTCTTCCAGGCTGATGCTGAGCACGAGCTTGCCTTCGTTGAGCATCAGCACGTCGGACAGCAGCGATTCGATCTCTTCGACCTGGTGCGTGCTGATGAGCACGCTGCGCTCGCCGTCGCACCACTCGTCGAGCAGCATCTCAAAGAAGGCCTTGCGCGACAGCACGTCCAGGCCCAGCGTGGGCTCGTCCAGGATCATCAGGCGCGCGTCGATGGCCGCGATCAGCGCCAGGTGCGCCTGCACGACCATGCCTTTGGACAACGTTTTGACCTTGTCGCGCCCGTTCACACTGGTGCGCTTCAGCAAAGCGCGTGCGCGGTCGGCCGAGAACTTGGGGTGCAGGCCGCTCATCAACGTGATCAGGTCTTCGACGCGCGCCCAGCGCGGCAGGATCGCCACGTCGGGGATGTAGCAGGCGGACTGCAGCAACTGCACGCGGTCTTTGATGGGGTTCAGGCCCAACACCGTCAGTTCACCTTGGGCTGGCGCCAGGCCGACCATGGCTTTCATCAGTGTCGTTTTGCCGGCGCCGTTGTGGCCCAGGAGGCCGACGATGCGGCCCTTCGGAATCGTGAAGCTGACGCCGTCCACGGCGCGTTTGGCGCCGTAGCTCACGCTCAGGTTTTTTGCTTCGACGAGGGTCGTCGTGCTGTCCGTGCTCATGCCGGCTCCTCCCAGTTCAGTTGTTCAGCGCCAATGCCCAGGCGGCGCAGACGGGCGCGCAGACGTGGCCATTCGGTGTTCAGGAAACGTTCACGCTCGGCGGCCTTCAGACGCTGGCGCGCACCGCCGGTGACGTACATCCCGACACCGCGCCGGTTTTCCAGCAGGCCTTCGTCGCCCAGCGCCTGCAGTGCCCGGTTGACAGTGAGCGGGTTCAGCAGGTATTGACCCGCCAGCACGCGCACTGACGGCATCGCCTCGCCCTCGGGCGGGTCACCATCCAGCAACTGGGCGGCCAGGATGTCGGCCAACTGCTGGTAGATGGGTTGCTTCTGATCCCAGGTCTGCATGGATGCTGCCCCTTCGCCGTGCGGCTGAAGCGCACGGGTGTGTTGCTGAAGTAGCACACCATATCAGCGGCCCCAGGGGCGGCGAAGGGGGTTGCGACAGCCTGCAGCGGTTAGCGACGAACTGCAGCGGTTGGTTTTTTGCGAGCGACTGCAGGCGACTGCAGGCGACTGCAGATGGCTACAGACTGGCGGCCAGCATCTCGCGGTATTCAGCCCGGGTGGCGATGCGCGGGTTGGTTTTGTGGCAGTGGTCGAGTGTCGCGCCGTCGATCACGCGCTCGAAGAGTTCTTCGGTCACACCCATCGCCCGCAGCCCGCTGGGCAGGCCCAGGCGCGTGCTCATGGCACGGATGGCATCGGCCACCTCGGTGCCCTTGGCGTCGCAGCCAGTCAGGCCCATCGCATGTGCCATGCGCTGCAAACGCTGTTCACGCTGGATCGATGCGGCGGCGGCGTTGAAGCGCACCACCGCCGGCAGGAACATCGCGTTCAGCGTGCCGTGGTGCAGCCGCGGGTTCACGCCACCCAGGCTGTGGCTGAGCGAATGCACGCAGCCCAGCCCCTTCTGGAAGGCCATGGCGCCTTGCATGCTGCTGCTCATCATGTTCCAGCGCGCGTCGCGGTCGCTGCCGTCACGCGTGGCGCGTTCGATGTGGCTCCAGCCGCGCGCCAGGCCGTCCAGCGCAATGCCATCGGCCGGTGGGTTGAGGGCCGGCGCCATGAAAGTTTCCATGCAATGTGCGATGGCGTCCATGCCGGTGGCGGCGGTCAGCATGGGCGGCAGGGCGAGCGTCAGTTCGGGGTC
>JANNGN010000016.1:0-3927 GCA_031403895.1 Rubrivivax sp.
CAGCTTGCCCCACACCGTGTAGCCGCCTTCGCCGTCCAGCACTTCGCCCACCGCCAGGTCGCGTTTGGCGGTGGCCACCACGTCGGCGTTGAAGCCTTGCGCCACCCCCGTGGGTTCCTTGCGCAGCATCACGCTGGCGACCGAAAAACCCACCTCCAGACCGATCAGGTGCCAGCGTTTGTAGAGCGTGAAGTAGCGCCCGCTCGGGTCGGTGTGGGCGTCGTATTCCTCGAAGCAGTTGCGGATGTAGTCGGTCTCGCCCTCGACCGTGACCCAGACGCCCATGCGGATGTCGTAAGGAATCTTGCGGCCATCGGTTTCCAGCGAAGAGATGACCTCGACCATGCCCTTCTTTTCCAGCACACCGCCTTCTGCAATCGGGCGCGTGACGAAGGGAATGTCTTCCACGCTCGCTGGCGGATAGAGCAGGCCGTTGCTGGGCACGGCCAGGCCGGTGGCGTTGGACACCGCTGTGCATTCGATGCTGGGTTTGCTGCCGTCGAGGAAGCTGTTGAACATCTTCGGGTTCAGGCCACCGCGCGCAGCCTGCTCAGGCGTCAGGCCGTAGTTGCCCCACACCGTGTCGGGCGTGGATTCGCTGAAATGGGGCAGCCACTTGTGGCCCCGCCCCGCCGCCACCACCGGGAAACCGCAGGTGCGCGCCCAGTCCACCAGGTCGCAGATGAGCGCGGGCTGGTCGCCGAAGGCCAGCGAATAGATCACGCCCGCAGCGGCCGCGCGTTGCGCCAGCAGCGGGCCGCAGAACGCGTCAGCTTCCACGGTGACGTTGACGACGTGTTTGCCCTGCGCAAAGGCCTCCAGCATGTGGTCCACCGCAGCGATCGGTGCGCCCGTGCTTTCGACGATCAGGTCGATGCCGGGGTGGCGCACCAGCGCCTGCCAGTCGTCGCCCACAAAGGTGTTGCCGTCGCGCAGCGCGGCGTCCAGGCTCGCGGCCTGCACACGCTGCGGCTCCCAGCCCACGCGCGCCAGGTTGCTGCACGCGGCTTCCGGGCTCAGGTCGGCAATGCCGACGAGATGCACACCCGGCGTGCGGGGAATTTGCGCCAGGTACATGCTGCCGAATTTGCCAGCACCGATAAGGCCGACGCGGATCGGCTTGCCCTGCGCAGCGCGCTGCTGCAATTGGGTGTGCAGGTTCATGCAGCGTCCTTCACCGTGTCGAAGGCGATCTCGCTCGTCAGCAGCGCGCTCGCCGGCACGCCGTTCTTCCAGGGCAGATCGACCGGGCTCTCGCGCAGCAGGCAATCGTCGGGCAGGCAGCTGATGGGCGTGAAGTCGCGGTGTGCGATGTATTCGGGCCGCTGGTGGCGCCGGATGTGGTTGCTGACCGCGCACAGGCTCAAATAGACGCTGACGCGGTTCCAGGGGCTCAGATTGCTGCCACTGGCATGCACGAGGCAGCTATGGAACAGGATCATCGACCCCGCAGGACCTTTGGGGCTGACGATGCCACCTTGTTTGCCCCCCGCCCGCGCCACCAGTTCGGCGATGAGTGCATTGTCCACCGTCCACAGCGGGTAGCTGGTGGTGGTGAGGTCGTGCTTGGCAGCCACAACCCCCTTCTTGTGGCTGCCGCGAACGAACATCAACGGCCCGTTGAATTCATTCACGTCGTCCAGGAAGATGGCCACGTTCATCGCGCGTTCGGTCGGCATCAGGTCGTCGTTCTTCCAGGTGCCGTAGTCCTGGTGCCACTGCCAGACATCGCCTTCAAAGGCCATCTTGCCGTTGATCTTGAACTGGTGCATGTACAGCGCTTCGCCCAGCAGTTCCTGCACCGGCTGCACCATGCGCGGATGGCGCGCCAGGCGTGCGAAGGGTTCGCTGTAGAGGTGCGCGGCAAAGTTGGTGCGCACGGCGTCGCTGCCTTTTTCACGCACGTTGAAGGCTTCGCGGCGTTCATACAGCGCGGGCACGGCGGCGTTGAGGCCGGCCGTTTCTTCCGGGGTGAACAGGCCCGGGAAGAATAAATAGCCGTCGCGGTCGAACTGTTCAAGCTGGGCGGGGGTGAGTTTCATGCGGTATCTCCTGATGTGTGTTGAAGGATGAGCGTCAGCCGCGCCGCCAGATGCTGGCTGGCCTGCGCGCTGTGCTGCTGGACGAGGGTGGTGGCGCGCTCGGCCTGGCCGCGGAAAATAGCCTCGGCGATTTGTGCGTGTTCGTCCCACACCGCGCTGCGCTGGTTGGAAGACTGCAGCACCGCGCCCATGACGCGGCGCAGGTGGCGCCAGTGCAGCATGGCGGCTTGCTCGATGAGCGGATTGCCTGAGGCGGCGTAGATGGCGTGGTGAAAGGCCAGGTCGGCGTCGATCATGGCCTGCAGGTTCTTGCCCGCCGCCGCCTTGCGGCCACGCGACAGCAGCGCCGGGTCGAGCTGCACACGCTGTGCGGCGGCCAGCCGGGCAGCCAGCGCGTCGAGCGCGCCGCGCACCTGGTAAACCTGCTGCATCCAGCCCACGTCCAGCGGCGCCACCAGCACGCCGCGGCCGGGTGCGTCATGCACGAAGCCGTCTTGCTTGAGCTGGCGCAGCGCCTGCAACACGGGCTGGCGCGACACTGCCAGTTGCGCTGCGATCTCTTCCTGCGTGAAACGCTGGCCCGGCGCCAGGCTGCCGTCGCTGATGGCAGCCAGCAGCGCGCGATAGACCTGGTCAACCCGGTCGGGCGGGCTCAGCAGCTTGACGAGCGGTGGCGGGAGGTTTTTCATGTCTGTATACAGAATACAGACTGCCGCCGGCCAGCACAAGGCGGGTTTTGCCTGAATCTGGGCGGCGGCGCGCCCGCTCCAAGCCGGCACATTCGTCACGCGCACCGCGCACCCTGGTGTGGATAAGGCCGGTCAGCACCCCGCTTTTGCCGCCTTCGCGCGGCGCCGCACTGCCTAGCATCTGGAGCACCTTTGCCGACCCGGGAGCCGAGTGGATACCGCCATCGACAGCGCCATCGCCACCGCCATCGCCACACCATTCTCAACGCCCGCTGCCCGAGCAGCAGGCGAGCCTGCCGCGCCCTGGCTGGTGGCGGCTCGCAGCGGCGACATGCCCCTGCCAGAGGTGATGGAGCGCGCGGCTGCGCTGCAGACCGCCGGTGACACCGACGCCGCCGCGCGGCTGTACGAAACCTGGATTGCCTGCACCGCGTCGCCGCTGCGCCACGTGGCCTGCTTCAACTGGGGCACGCTGCTGTCAACCGCCGGCCGCCATGACGACGCCGAGGCGGCCTACCAGCAAGCGCTGTTGCACCAGGCCGGTTTTGCGCCGGCCCTGCTGAACCTTGGCCACATGCACGAACGGCGCGGCGACGCGCCGGGCGCCCTGGCGCACTGGCAAGCGGTGTTCAACGCTGCAGCAACGCTGGACCTGCGCCTGCACGCGCTGAACAACAGCGCGCGCTTGCTGGAGTCCGTGAAACGCTATCCGGAATCCGAAGCATTGATGCGGCAGTCACTGGCGCTGAAGGCGGCGCAGCCCGACGTCATCCAGCAATATGTTCACATCCGCCAGAAGCAGTGCGCGTGGCCGCACGACCTGGCGGTGGGCGATGTCACGCCGAATCAGTTTCTGCTGGGCACGTCGCTGCTGGCAATGATGGGTTTGAGTGACGACCCCGCGCTGCAACTGCTGGCCGCGCAGCGCTTTGTGCACGAGAAGGTGGCGAAGGCGCCTGCCGAGCCCTTGCACCGCAGCATGCCGCCGCGCAGTGGCCGCATCCGCATCGGCTACCTCTCCGGTGACCTGCACATGCACGCCGTCGGCCTGCTGACTGCTGAACTCTTCGAGCTGCACGACCGCAGCCGCTTCGAGGTTTACGGCTTCTGCTGGACGCCCGACTCGCAGCAGCCGCAGCGGCAACGCATCCTGCACGCGCTGGACCACCATGTGCGGCTGAACGGCGTTGACGACC
>JANNGN010000017.1:0-1712 GCA_031403895.1 Rubrivivax sp.
GCACGCCAGGGCGGCGGCCTGGTTGGCCAGCCTGATCGGCGCGCGCGCCAGCGACTTCATCGGCGCCACCGCCGAGCATTACGACAAGGCCGGCGACAGCGCAAACGCCTGCGAGTACTACACCCGCGCCGCCGAGCAGGCCAGGAAGCGCTACGCGCATGAGGCAACCTTGGGCTATGTCGGTCGTGCGCTTGAGCTGTTAGGCGCCAGCGCCGGCGCGGGCGAAGGCGCTGAGCAGCGCGAACTGCGTTGGCGGCTGCTCGACGCCCGTGAACGCACGCTGGACTTGCAGGGCCGGCGGCCCGAGCAGCGGGCCGATCTGGATGAACTGGAGCGCCTGGCTGAGGGCCTGGCCGATGACCGTCGGCGCGCCGACCTGGCGACGCGGCGCTGCCTGCTGGCGGGGCGCAGCGGCGATTACGCCGGCCAGGAAGCCGCGGCGCGGCGCGCCATGGCGCTGGCCGAGCAGGCCCAGGACGACAAGCTGCGCTTGAACGCCAAACGCCTGCTGGCCGACGCACTGGCCCGGCAGGGCTACACCGTTGCCGGCAAGGCCATGGCACTGGATGGCTTGGCGCAGGCGCGCGCCCACGGACTGCGCGGCATTGAGAGCCGATTTCTGAACGCGTTGACAGTCATCGCCGGTCGGCAGAGCGACCTGGTGGCGATGATCGAAACCAGCCAACAGGCGGTGTTGTTGCGCCGCGAACTGGGTGATCGGCGCAACGAGGCCATCGGGCTGGGCAGCCTTGGCAGCGGCTGGCTCGAGCTGGGTGAATTCGCCCGAGCCCGACGCGCCTTGGAGGAGGGTTTGCGGCTGCACCGCGCCGTGGGCGACAGGGGGATGGAGCCCATCATCCTGGCCAACCTGTCGCAGCTCGCGCTGTGGCAGGGTGAGTTGTCGATGGCCAATGCACAGGCCCAGCAGGCGCTGGACCTGGCCGTGGCCGCGCAGGCCGCTGACCTGCAGGCGCTGGCCTTGTGGAGCCTGGGGAATGCCGAGTTGGCGGTGGGGCAGGTCGCGCAGGCAGGCGTTGCTTTCGAACGCGCCCAGGCGGTGACACAGGCCACTGGCAGCGCCTTGCGGCACGACGCGGTGGCTGGTTTGGCACGCGTCGCAAGGTCCAGCGATGACGCTGCCGGGGCGCTCCAAGCCGTCGAGTCGCTGCTGGCACATCTGCAAGGAGGCGGCACGCTTGACGGTACTTTGGGACCTCGCCTGATCGAGCTCACCTGCTACCAGGTGCTGATTCAGGCTGGCGACGCTCGTGCCGGCGAGGTTCTGGCGCGAGCCCATGCCGGGCTGCTGGAGCGCGCTGCCACCATCAACGACGATGCGCTGAGGCAGAGCTTTCTGGACAAGGTCCCGGAGAACCGCGAAATCGCTACCGCGTGGGCGGCCCGGCCAGGCCGCCAACCAGGTGGCGATTGAGGTCGCGGCGCCGCTTGGCTGCGACGCTTGCACCCAGCGCAGCCAGCAGCAGGGCGACAGTGGTGGGCTCAGGGATGCGAGTGAATGTCATTTCTGCTGGGTTCGACACCGAGGACGCGTTGCAGCCTTCGCTGTCCGGATCGCAGGTGTAGATGTACGCTGCATTGGGTCCCGCTTCGCCGATGTCTCTGAACTCCAGCCAAAGGTCACCGTTGTAGATGCCCGGGACGTTGACGACCACCGGGATCTGGCCCTGCAGCTGTCCGTCGATCCAGACCTC
>JANNGN010000018.1:0-2429 GCA_031403895.1 Rubrivivax sp.
GCAAACCCGCGCGGGTGGTTGGCGTAGGTGATGTCGGGCAGCGGCGCGGTGCGTGACATCACGCCCAGCCAGCCGAAGGGGTAGGCCTTCTCGAATTCGCGCAGGTAGCCGGCCGGAATGGCCTTGCGGCTGACACCGTGGAAGCCGTCGCAGCCGGCGATGTGCTCGCAATCAAGCCGCAACTCTTCGCCGTTATGTCGAAAGAGCAAATGGGGCTTGTCGCCCGTCACGTCCATCGGCCGCACGTCTTCGACTTCGGTCAGCACGCTCGCATTGCGGCGGTCGGCGGCGGCAAAGAGGTCTTCCTGGATCTGCGTCTGGCCATAGGCCATGAAACGTTTGCCCAGGTGCTTGAAACAGTCGATGAAAAAGCTGTCGCGGCCGGCCCAGACGATCTTCATGCCGTCATGCGCGTGGCCGAGCGCATCCATGCGCTCACCCAGGCCGTTAGCGCGCAGCAGATCGACGGTGGTCTGCTCCAGCACACCGGCGCGGATGCGCGCCAGCACGTAGGGGCGGCTCTGCCTTTCCAGCACCACGCTGTCCACGCCCTGGCGGTGCAGCAGTTCCGACAGCAGCAAGCCGGCGGGGCCGCCGCCGATGATGGCGACTTGGGTCTTCATGGGCTGCTGCCCTCTACTGAACGGCGGATGTTTGCCAGCAGGCGGTCAGCCTCGGTGCGCCAGTCAGCGCTGCGCGCAAAGCCGGGCTCACCGCGTTTGCCGAAGACGCCCGCATCGCCTTGCTCGGCGATCCAGCTATCGCGCTCTGCCGTGCCGGCGGCGGACAGCGGCGCCAGGCCCGCGTCCTGCACCGTGCGTGCCGCTTCGCGCATCTCTTCGCTGCGGCGGCGGCCGTGTTCAATCACGCGTTGAAACGCATAGCTGGCCTGCTTCTGCCAGTCCACGCCGGGGTAGGTTTCGTAGAGCGACGCGATCACCGCGTCTTCCACGCCGTAGTGGCGCGCCGTCGTCAGGCTCTCGATCAGCATCACCTCCAGACCCTTGATCATGACGCTGCGGCAGAGCTTGGTGGCTGACGCCACACCGAGCTTGCTGCTGGCGACTTGAGCCGAAAATCCGAGCGCCGTGATCACCGGCAGCAGCGCCTGCGCATGGGCGCCACCCAGCAGCAGCGGCACCTTGATGCGGTAGCCCGAGATCAGCGTCATCACCGCGCCTTCGACATAGCGGCCACCGGCGCTGTCGATGCAGCGTGCGGCTTCCTGCTTGGCGCTGGGTGAGGCGGAGTTGAAGTCGAGGAAGAAGGCGCTGCCGATGGCCGGTGCGCAGGCTTCGGCCACGGCCACGGTCTGGCTCGCAGTGACGGCGGAGATGATCAGTTCGGCTTCGCGCACGGCGTCGGCGTGCGACGCGGCTAACTGCACACCGTAGCGGGCCGCGTGCTCGTGATGCAATGCGCCGGCGGGTGTGCCCAGCTTCAGGTCAAAGGCCGCGACCGCGTGCTCCTGCGCCCGCAGGTCCTCGGCCAGAATGCGGCCGACTTCGCCATACCCGATCAGCGAAATGCGCATGCTCAGTCGATGTAGCGCAGGCCAGCCTTGGCCAGCGGCTCGCGCATGTTGTACATGTCCAGGCCCAGTACGCCGGCTGCGAGCTTGGCGCGTTTTTCGCCTTCATTGGCCTCGCGGGCTGCGGCGGCGTCGGCCACCTTGCGAACCATGGCTACGGGCACGACGACGACCCCGTCGTCGTCGGCGACGATGGCGTCACCAGGTGTCACCCACATGCCGGCGCAGACGACGGGGATGTTCACCGAGCCCAGCGTGCTCTTGATCGTGCCTTTGCTGCTGATGGCCTTGCTCCAGACCGGGAAGCCCATTTCGGTGAGGTCTTTCACGTCGCGGCAGCCGGCGTCGATGACGAGCCCAAGCGCGCCACGGGCGCGGAATGAAGTCGCCAAGAGGTCGCCGAAGTAGCCGTCGCTGCAGTCGGCGGTAATCGCTGCGACGACGATGTCGCCGGGTTGAATCTGTTCGGCCACGACATGCATCATCCAGTTGTCACCCGGGTGCAGCAGCACGGTGACGGCCGTGCCCGCGATGCGCGCGCCGCTGTAAATGGGGCGAATAGTCGGCTTCATCAAACCGACACGGCCCATCGCCTCGTGTACGGTGGACGCGCCAAAGCGTGCCAGTTCCATGGTCGCTGCGCGGTCGGCGCGGATGATGTTTCGTTTGACGATGCCCAGTTCAAACATGGTCAGAGCCCTCTCGCTTTCAGCGCCGCGTCCAGCCGCGGATAAACGCGCCGCGCGTTGCCTTCGTAAATCTGGTGGCGGTCGCTGCCGACCACGATGGTGCTGGCTTCGATGTAGCGCTTGGTGTCGTCGAAATAGTGGCCGGTTTCAGGGTCGATGCCGCGCACCGCGCCGATCATCTCGCTGGCGAAGAGGATGTTCTTCACGGG
>JANNGN010000019.1:0-3004 GCA_031403895.1 Rubrivivax sp.
GAGCGCCCGAAAGCAAACACCGAATTCGGCGCCGTCGTTCGCACCGGCTTGACCACCGGTTGCGGTGTGATGGCACGGCGGGGCGAGCGCGCCTCGACGCGCACGCCCTGTTCGACTTGCTCCTGCACCAGGCTGGCCAGCGAGATGGTGGACATGTGTTCCATCATCACCGTGTTCAGGCGCTGCCAGAGCGCCTTGCACATGCCCAGGCTGCGCTCGTCGTCTGCGGGTCCGTCGATCGCTTCATCGACCGCGCTCACGACGTCGGCGACTGAAATCTTCTCGGCGCTGCGGCCCAGCGTATAGCCGCCGCCGGGCCCGCGGGTGCTTTCGACCACGCCGTCGCGGCGCAGGCGGCTGAACAACTGCTCCAGGTATGACAGCGATATCTGTTGCCGCTGGCTGATGGACGCCAGGGCGACCGGGCCTGCGGGTTCGCGCAGGGCAAGGTCGATCAAGGCATTGACGGCAAAACGGCCCTTGGTGCTCATGCGCATGGCAGTCTCCTGTGAAGACGTTGATAGGAAAAACAGCATTCAATGTAGGGTCGCAGCCTGCTTGCGTAAATTCGCAATTTAAACAATTTCAGTTCGCAAAAAACGCATCATGAACTTCAAGCACCTGCACTACTTCTGGGTCACCGCCAAGGCTGGCGGAGTTGTCAAGGCGGGGGAGCAACTGCACACCACGCCGCAGACGCTGTCGGCACAGATCAAGCTGCTGGAAGGCCGCCTGGGCCGGCGCCTTTTTCGCAAAAGCGGGCGCAACCTCGAACTCACCGACGACGGGCGCGTGGCGCTGCGCTTTGCCGACGAAATCTTCAGCCTCGGCACTGAACTCGAATCGACGCTGCGCGAAAAAAGCAGTGCCGGCAGCGAGGTGCTGGAGCTGCGCGTAGGCATCGAGGACGCCGTGGCCAAATCCGTCGCCTACCGCTTGCTGGAACCGGCGCTGGCGCTGCAGGAACCGGTGCGGCTGGTCTGCACCGAAGGCCGTTTCACTGACCTGATGGCGCAACTGGCCCTGCACCGCATGGACCTGGTGATTGCCGACGAGCCGCTCACCAGCCGCTTGAGCGTGAAGGCCTTCAACCACCGGCTCGGCAGTTCCACCATGAGCTTCTTCAGCGCGCCGGGGCTGGCCAAACTGCTCAAGGGCGCGTTCCCGCAGTGCTTGAACGGCGCGCCCATGCTGGTGCCCGGCGCGACCTCGTCCGTGCGGCCGCAATTCGAGGCCTGGCTGACGCGCCAGCAACTGCACCCGCGCGTGGTGGGTGAATTTGACGACGGCGCGTTGATGAAAGCCTTTGGTCGCCAGGGCCGTGGTGTCTTCATGTCGCCCACGGTGGTGGAAGCAGAAACGATGGCGCAGTACGGTGTGCGCGTGATTGGCCGCAGCGACGAGATGCTGGAGGACTTTTATGCCATTTCGGTGGAAAAGCGCATCACCCACCCGGGCGTGGCCGCCATCACCCAAGCAGCACGCGGCGCGCTCTTCAGCGCGGGTGCGGCGTAACGGCAGCAGCAGCAGCAGCAGTCGAGGCCGCATTGGCCGGGCCCGGGGTCACACGCGGTACTTCGAAGGCCAGCGTGACGAATCGGCTTTCCCACCAGTCAGGCTGCACGGTGGACAGGCGCAGATCGATGCCGCGCAACACCCAGCGGCCGGGCGGCAATGCGGGCACGCGGACGCGGCCTTCCGCATCGGTGCGGCGCCAGATGCCCAGGCTGGCGCTGTCGCTCACCCATTCCATCGCCAGGCCCGGCAGCGGCTGGCCGTCACGCAGCACCCGGAAGCTGAAACTGCCGTTGACAGACGCTTCACGCACGATGTCCATCGCCATCGGCACAGGCTCGGCTTCGCTGGCTGAAAAGTCGATCCGCGCGTGTTTGGTGTAGCGCTCTTTCCAGGGCAGGCCGCGCCGCTGCATGTCAGCCCAGGTTGCGCGCAGGGCCGGGTCGGCCTGCACTTCGCGCAGGTAGATGGCTATTTTGTCAGCGGGCAGTTCGATCTCCAGCGGCACCAGCTGCGCCCAGCAGCTTTGTGCCCGGGGCGGCGCGCGCAGGATCAACGCGTTGGGGATATTGAGCATCGGGCGCATCAAGGGCTGCGACGCGTCGCGGCCATCGGCGGCCTTCAGGCTGCATCCCTGACGCTCAAGAAATTCGGCCCCCACGCCTGACTCCTGCACCGGAAAACGGTTGCCGGTGCCCAGTGCCAGCGTCGGTGCGCCCGCCACGGGCGGCAGCGCGTGGAACCAGGTGTCGTGGGCCTGGGCAGCAGCCGCAGCAAAGACCAGGCCGGCCAGAAGAGTTGATCGCAAGGGCATGCATGACGATACGCGCCGGCGTGGCCCGCAGATGCAGCACCGGGTGATTGCAAAGTCATCGGCGCATCAGCCGATCAGCCCATCACCCCCTCACCCGATCACCGCCCGTGCTGCTCCAGCGCCACCGCTGCACCGGTCAGCGCCACCAGCGTGTCGGTGATGAGCGCGGTGGGTATGGCGCGCAGATAGTCCTGGAAGCGGCCTTTGGCCTCGAAACGCTGGCGGAACTGCGAATCGAAAAACCGTTCACCCAGCCGCGGCACGATGCCACCGCCGATGTACACGCCGCCGCGTGTACCCAGCACCAGCGCCACGTTGCCGGCAAAGCTGCCCAGCAGGGCGCAGAAGGCGTCGATCGTGCGCTCGCACACGGCATCCTGCCGCGCCAGACCGCGTCCAACGATTTCCTCGGCCGACAGCAGCAGCCTCGGCTGCCCGAGCACGGCCGCCACCGCCTGTTGCAGCATCGGCAGGCCGATGCCCGACAGCAGCCGTTCGGCCGAGACGTGCGCGTGCTGCTGCCGCACCGCAGCCAGCAGCGCGCTCTCGAAGTCATCCGCCGCCGACAAGCTGGCGTGGCCGCCTTCACCCGGCACCGGCACCCAGCCGTGCGCGCTCTGCACGATGCCTGCCACGCCCAGGCCGGTGCCGGGGCCGATGACGGCCAGTGCGCCA
>JANNGN010000020.1:0-4070 GCA_031403895.1 Rubrivivax sp.
CGGCATGCCGGTGACGGCGATCTGCAATGCCACCTACGAAGACCCGCGCCAGCGCACCCTCTTCAAAAACATCATGGTGCTGGGTGCGCTGTCGGAACTGATGGACGTCGATGGCCGCGTCATCGAAGGCCTCTTCAGCGAGCAGTACAAGGGCAAGGAGCGGCTGCTCGAATCCAATGTGCGCGCGTTGCAGTCGGGCCGTGGCTTTGCACGCGACCACTTGAAGTCGGCCAAGCAGCCTGGCGTGGGCCTGCGCGTGAAGCGCGTGGAAAAGCCGAATGCGGTGGGCGACCTGATCTTCATGGAAGGCAACGCGGCGGCTGCGCTGGGCTGCGTCTATGGCGGCGCCACGGTGTGCGCCTGGTACCCGATCACGCCTTCGTCGTCGGTGGCCGAAGCCTTCCAGGGCTACTGCAAAAAATACCGCCACGATGCGGACAGTGGTGAGGCGCGCTACGCCATCGTGCAGGCCGAAGACGAGATCGCTTCCATCGGCATCATCACCGGCGCGGGCTGGAACGGCGCGCGTGCCTTCACCGCCACGTCAGGGCCGGGCGTGAGCCTGATGACGGAATTCATCGGCCTGGCCTACTTTGCAGAGATCCCGCTGACCATCATCAACGTGCAGCGCGGCGGCCCCAGCACCGGTATGCCCACGCGCACGCAGCAGGCCGACATCCTGTCCTGCGCCTACGCCAGCCATGGCGACACCAAACATGTTCTGCTGCTGCCGCAAGACCCGACGGAGTGCTTCGAATTCAGCGCCGCCGCGCTCGACCTGGCGGACCGCTTGCAGACACCCGTCTTCGTCATGAGCGACCTCGACATCGGCATGAACCAGCGCCTGTGCAAACCGCTGCAATGGAGCGACGAGCGCCGCTACGACCGCGGCAAGGTGATGGGCGCTGATGAGCTGGATGCCGGCAAGGATTTTGGCCGCTACAAGGACGTCGATGGCGACGGCATTCCGTGGCGCACCCTGCCCGCCACGCACCCGAGCAAGGGCGCCTACTTCACACGCGGCACCACGCGCGACGCCTACGCGCGCTACTCCGAAGCCGGGCCCGACTACCTCTACAACGTGCAGCGGCTGCTGCAGAAGTTTGCGACTGCGGCCACGCTGGTGCCACAGCCCGAGGTGCGCGCTGCCGCGAAGAAGACACGCCTGGGCGTGCTGTATTTCGGCTCCACCGCGCCGGCCATGGAAGAGGCGCTGGAAGCGCTGGCCGCCTCGCACATCCACCTCGATGCGATGCGGCTGCGTGCCTTTCCGTTCCCGGCCAGCGTGGCGGAATTTGTCGCCGTACACGACCGCGTTTTCGTGGTCGAGCAGAACCGCGACGCGCAGATGCGCACGCTCTTGGTGACGGAGCTTGAGATCGACCCCGAATGGCTGATCAAGGTGCTGCACTACGACGGCACGCCCATCACCGCGCGCTTCATCACCGAGGCCATCACCGACAGCGTGCATGCACTTGCTGTGGCGCCACGCCGCGAAAGAATCGTGTCATGACCTACATCACCAAACCCCGTTTGCACCACCCCAGCCTGCAGCCCAACAAGGTGGGCTACACGCGGCGCGACTACGAAGGCCGCGTCAGCACTTTGTGCGCCGGCTGCGGCCACGACAGCATCTCGGCCGCGCTCATCCAGGCCTGCTGGGAAATGGACATCCAGCCGCACCGCGTCGCCAAGCTGAGTGGCATCGGCTGCAGCAGCAAGACGCCCGACTACTTCCTGGGCGCCAGCCACGGCTTCAACACCGTACACGGCCGCATGCCGAGCGTGCTGACCGGCGCCAACCTGGCGAACCGCGACCTGCTGTACCTGGGTGTCAGCGGCGACGGCGACAGCGCCAGCATCGGCCTGGGGCAATTCGCGCACGTCATGCGGCGCGGCGTGCGCATGGTCTATATCGTCGAGAACAACGGCGTCTATGGCCTCACAAAAGGCCAGTTCAGCGCCACCGCAGACCGTGGCAGCAAAAGCAAGAAAGGCGCGCTCAACAACGAAGCCGCGGTCGATCTGGTGGCGCTGGCGCTGCAGCTTGGCGCCACCTACGTGGCACGCGGTTTCAGCGGCGACAAAGGGCAGCTGGTGCCACTGCTCAAAGGTGCCATCGGCCACGGCGGCGCGGCTTTCATCGACGTCATCAGCCCCTGCGTGGCCTTCAACAACCACGCCGGCAGCACGCGCAGCTACGACCATGTGCGCGAGCACAACGACGCCGTGAACCGCATCGACTTCATCGACCTGGCACCCGAACTGCATGCCGACCCCGCCCCCGGCGGCAGCATCGACCTGCCGCAGCCGGGTGGTGGTTTGATGCGCCTGCGCAAGCTGCACGCCGACTACGACCCGACGCAGCGCCGTGCCGCCATGAACCATTTGGCGGCGATGCAGGACGAGGGCGAAATCCCGACCGGCCTCCTTTACGTGGACCCGGACGCGCAAGACCTTCACGCCGCGCTGCGCACCGTGCCGCAGCCGTTGAACGCGCTTCGCGAAAGCGCGCTGTGCCCCGGCGCCGATCTGCTGGCACACATCAACGCCAGCCTGCGCTAACTTCACAATGAAGCGGTGATGAATCCTGCGCCGTGTGCTCGTGCATGGCGCCTGGAGCCGCGCGTCGATCTGGCGCTGTGTCCCCGGCCCGCTGCGCACGGCCGGCCACGAGGTGTACGCGGTCACGCTCACGGGCGACGGTGAACGGGCGCACCTGCGCCACCTGCCGGCACTGGCCGCCGCGCCGCAATCACGCCGCAGTAACGCCGCAATGACGCCGCAATGACGCCGCAATCACGCCGCGCTGAACCCCCGATTTGTCGCGCTCGGCCTGCCTCTTCGACCTGCTGCAACTGCTGCGCCGGCACACCCGGCCGCTGAGTGGCGCGCTGATCGCGTCAGCGCTGCAGATGAGCCTGCGCACGCTGTACCGCGACATCGCCACGCTGCAGGCGCAGGGCGCGCACATCGACGGCGCCCCCGGCCTCGGCTACCTGCTGCGGCCTGGTTTCGTGCTGCCGCCGTTGATTTTTTCGGCCGACGAAGTGGAAGCGCTGGTGCTGGGTTCGCGCTGGGTGGCGGGCCGCAGCGACAGCCGTCTGGCCGTGGTGGCCTGGTGCGAACTGCGCCAGGACCTGCGCCACCTGCGCCACTTCCGCACCGACCGTAACGCTGCTCTCAGCGACAGCGGTCTGCGCTACCCGCGCTGGCGCCAGGCGTTGCTGAAAGCCTGGTGCGCACGCGAGGCGCTGGCGAACACTGCTGACAGGAACTGACACGGCGTCGCCGCACCATAGGGCGCATGCACCCTTGAATGCCTGGAGAGCCCTCCTGTCAGACCCCAAATTCATCATCCTCCACGTCAAGAGCCCGGCTGCCAGTGCCGCTTTCCACGCCCGCCTGCTGGGCCGGCCGCTCACCGACAGCGCATCCAACTTCGCCATCTTTGCGCTGACTTCGGGCGTCATGCTCGGCCTCTGGGCTGCGCATGATGTGATGCCGCCTGCCACGCCCACCGCTGGCGCGGAGGTGGCCTTCGCGCTGGACAGCCGGCAGGCGGTGGACGACTGCCTCGTACGCTGGCCGGGGCTGGGTTTGGTACCGATCCAGGCGCCCATCGAGATGGACTTTGGCTACACCTTCACCGCACAAGACCCGCACCGCCACCGCCTGCGCGTTTTTGCGCCGCACGCAGGCCGACCGCAGCGCGCTGCTCAGGGCCGCAGCACCCTCGGCACCGCATTCGGCCGCAGCCTGAAGGTGTCGGGCAACCCCGATCCCAACAGCGGTCGCAGGTACATGCGGAAGGCATCGGTCACGTCGGTGCCGCTGGCGCTGATGAATTGATCTTCCATCGTGCGCGTCTTGCCGGCCACCGCTTCCAGCGGTAGCAGCTCATAGTCCACCGAATAAAAGCCCGTGCGCTTGATGGCGACCGAGCCGCTGCTGCTGCCCCACATCGCGTACTGCACGGCCTTCTCGCCGACCTCGCGCGCCTCGCGCTGATCGACATCGCTGACGCAGCCGACGAAGCTGCGCTGCAGGTAGCCAAAGGTGTCGCCGCG
>JANNGN010000021.1:0-15260 GCA_031403895.1 Rubrivivax sp.
GCCTTCTTCGCCGTCGTCACCAACAACTACCGCGCCTCGGGCGGTGGCGCCTTTCCGGGCCTGGACGGCAACAACGTGATCCTGAACGCGCCCGATGAAAACCGTGAAGCGCTGCTGCAGTACCTGCAGGCCACAGGACGCGTGGAGCCCGCCGCCGACGGCAACTGGCGCGTCCAGCCGGTGGCGGGCGTGAAGCTGCGTTTTATCTCCAGCGCGGCGGCGGTGCTGCACCTGCCGCGTTACCCGCAGATCAAGCTGGTGGCCGAGCGCAGCGACGGCACGGCGGTGTTCGAGCTGCAGCCTTGACACTGGCTTTGACGCGATCGCCGGTGCGGTCCGCCGGGCAGCGCGGCCTGATCATCCTCAGCACCCTGGTGCTGTTGGTGCTGGGCCTGGCGGCCGCCGCCATGCTGGCCCTGGCCGCTGCTGCGGCCTGGTACTGGAACGACCTGCCCGCACTGGACAAGGCCACCGACTACCGGCCGCAGCAGCACCTGCAGGTGCTGACCGCCGACGGCGTTGAGATCGCGCAGTTCGGCACTGAACGGCGTTTGTACCTGCCCATCGCGCAGATGCCCAAGACCCTGCGTAACGCCGTGCTGGCGGTGGAGGACGCCGGCTTCTACGAACACGGCGGCATCAGCCCGCGCGGCCTCTTGCGCGCGACCTGGTCCAACCTCAAAGGCGGGCCACCGCAAGGCGCTTCGACCATCACGCAGCAGGTGGCGCGCACCTTCTTCCTGTCCACCCGCCGCACGCCTGAACGCAAGATCAAGGAAGCACTGATTTCGCTGCAGCTGGAACAGCGGCTCAGCAAGGACCAGATCCTGGATCTGTACCTGAACCAGATCTACCTCGGCCAGCGCGCGTACGGCTTTGGCGCTGCGGCCCAGGTGTACTTCGGCAAGCCGCTGGCCGCGCTGTCCACAGCCGAGATCGCGATGCTCGCCGGGCTGCCGCAGAACCCCATCTATGCCAATCCGGTGGCCAACGCTGCGGCTGCCCGCAAGCGGCAGGAATGGGTGCTGTCGCGCATGCTGAAGACGGGCGCCATCACGCAAACCGAACGCAGCGCAGCGCTGGCGGTCAGGCTCGTTCTGCGCAGCCCGAGCTTCGTTGACGTACACGCCGAACACGTGGCCGAGACGGCGCGCCGTGCGGTGGTGGACAAGCTGGGCGACCAGGCCTACACCGCAGGCATCCGCGTAATCACCTCGCTGCGCGCCGACGACCAGCGCGCAGCGCACAGCGCGCTGCGCCGCGCTGTCATGGCGCATGAACGCAAGCAGCCCTGGCGCGGGCCTGAAGACCAGGAAACCTTGCCCCACGATCCGCTGCAGGCAGACCGCGCTGCGGCGCTGGTCTTGAAGGACGGGCGCGACGACGAAGACCTGCGCCTGGCCATCGTGATAGCCGCCAGCCCGAAAGAGCTGACGGCCAAACTGGCCAGCGGCGACACCGTGGTGGTCAAGGGCGACGCGCTGAAGTGGGTGCAGGCCGCGCTGTCGCCAAAGGCCAATGAAAGACTGGCGCTGCGGCGCGGCTCGGTGGTGCGGGTGGCCGCCGTGCCGATCGGCAAGACAGGCGGCAAGACCAGCGGCAAGGCGACGGAATGGACGCTGGCGCAGTGGCCGCAGGCCGAAGCCGCCTTCGTCGCACTCGACCCCGCCACCGGCCGCGTGCGCGCACTGGTGGGCGGCTTCGCCTTTGCGCGCCAGCAGTTCAACCGCGCCACGAGCGCAGCGCGCCAGCCGGGCTCGGCCTTCAAGCCCTTTTTGTATTCGGCCGCGATCGAGAATGGCGTCATGCCCGAGACGCTGGTGGAGGACTCGCCACTCAGCGCGCCCGACGGTGGCACGCCAAGCTGGAACCCGCACAACTCGGACGGCAGCTTCGACGGCGACATCACCTTGCGCGAGGGCCTGGTGCGGTCGAAAAACCTCGTCAGCGTGCGCCTGTTGCAGCAGCTGGGCCTGCCCGCAGCACGCGACTGGATCGCGCGCTTCGGCTTCGACATGGCGCAGCAGCCGCAGGACCTGACGCTGGCGCTGGGCACCGGCAGCGTGACGCCGATGCAGCTGGCGCAGGCCTACGCCGTGCTGGCCAACGGCGGCCACCGCGTGGCGCCGGTGGTGATTGAACGCATCCTGGATGCGCAGGGTACGGTGCTGTTTGAAGCACCGCCGCCCGAGCCGCTGTCGGAAGCCAACCGCGTGCTGCCCGCGCGCAACGTGTTCATCGTCAACACACTGCTGCGCGACGTGACGGTGCGCGGCACTGCCGCCAAGGCGCAAGCGCAATTGCAGCGGCCGGATGTGTACGGCAAGACCGGCACCACGAATGACGCCGTCGATGCCTGGTTTGCGGGCTGGGCGCCGGGCGCGGTGGCGGTCGCCTGGATGGGCCACGACGAACCGCGCAGCCTGGGCGACCGTGAATCGGGCGGCGGGCTGGCGCTGCCGATCTGGATCGACACCATGGCGCGTGTCCTCAAGGGCATGCCGGTGCAGCCGCTGGTGCTGCCCGATGGCGTGGTGGCAGTGGCGGGCGACTGGCGCTACAGCGAATGGGCGGATGGCGGATTCGTGCTGCGGGTGGGCCCACCGCGCAGCGAGCCGGCGCCCGACGCTGCAGCCGCCCCGGCGTCGGCGCCCCCGCGCTGAGGCGCTACAGCAGCGATTCCAGCAAACGCGCCACGTGCAGCGCCTGCCGAGCCGCGCCGTCGGCAATCTGGTGCCGGCAACTCGTGCCATCCGCCACCACGATTGCATCGGGCGCTTTGCGCACAGCCGGCAGCAGGCTCAGCTCGGCCATCTTCATCGACACGTCGATGTGCGACGCTTCATAGCCGAAGCTGCCCGCCATGCCACAGCAACTGGACTCGATCAGCTCGGGCCTGGTGCCGGGAATCAGGCGCAGCACGTCCAGCACCGGGTCGATGGCGTCGAAGGCTTTCTGGTGGCAATGGCCATGCACGAGGATCGGCTTGCCAACAGGCTTGAACGCCAGCGTGAAGCGCCCCGCTTTGCTTTCGCGCGCGATGAATTCTTCAAACAACAGTGCTTGTTTCGACACCGTGACCGCCTTTTCGCCCAGCCCCATCACCAGCGCCTCGTCGCGCAGCGTCAGCAGGCACGACGGCTCAAGCCCGACGATGGCGACGCCGGCTTCGGCCAGCGGCAGCAGGGCGTCCAGCAGCGCGTTGGCTTCGACCCTGGCCTGCGCCACCATGCCACTGGCCAGGTAGGTTCTGCCGCAGCAGGGGTGGCCGCCGCCGCCCTTGTGCAGCGTGTGTACGGTGTAGCCGGCGGCTTTCAGCACACGCGCCGCAGCTACCGCGTTCTCGCTTTCGAAAGTGCCGTTGAAGGTGTCAACAAACAGCACCGCCGCCTTGCCGCCACTGCGCGCCGCCGCGATCGTGTCTTCGCGGCTGGCCAGCAGGGCTGCTTCGGGATGGCGCCAGAAAGTGTCGCGCCGCCAACGCGGCAGGCTGCGCCGCGCTGACAGGCCCAGCAGCTTTTCACCAAGCCAGGCGCCGCCCGGCAGCGTATTGCGCAGGTTCATCAGCCACGGCCAGTTGCTGGCGCGGTGGGCATAGCGCGGCAGGCCTGCGATCAAACGGTCTTTCAGCGTGTGGCCGTGGCGCGCTTTGTAGTGCGACAGGAATTCGACCTTCATCTTCGCCATGTCCACACCCGTGGGGCAGTCGCGTTTGCAGCCCTTGCAGCCCACGCACAGGTCCATGCTGTCGTGCAGCGCCTGGCCTGACAGTGCATCGGCGCCAAGCTGGCCCGACAGCGCCAGCCGCAGCGTGTTGGCGCGGCCGCGCGTGAGGTGCTGTTCGTCGCGCGTGACGCGGTAGCTGGGGCACATGGTGCCGGCGTCGAACTTGCGGCAGTGGCCGTTGTTGTTGCACATCTCCACCGCAGCTGCAAAGCCGCCGGTGCTGTCGCCGCCAGTGCCGGGCGCACTAACGGCTTCGGTGAGCGGGTCGTTCTGCACGTTCCACGCCGACCAGTCCAGCGCCGGCTGGATGGTGATGCGGCGATACGGCAACGGCGCCGAGGGCGGCGCAAAACGCAGCAGCGACACGTCGTCCATGCGCGGTGGGTCGATGATCTTGCCGGGGTTGAAGAGGCCGGTGGGATCGAGCTCACGCTTGATGGCACGAAAGGCCTCGTTGATCGCCGGCCCGAACTGCCATTCGATCCATTCGCCGCGGCACAGGCCGTCACCGTGTTCGCCGCTGTAGGCGCCCTTGAATTTGCGCACCAGTTCTGACGCTTCCTGCGCGATGGCACGCATGCGGGCGGCACCGCCGCTTTCACCCCCGACCCCACTGTCTTGCCGCATATCCAGGATCGGCCGCACATGCAGCGTGCCCACCGACGCATGCGCGTACCAGGTGCCGTGCGTGCCGTGGCGCGCGAAGACTTCGCTCAGCGCATCGGTGTACTCGGCCAGGTGCTGCAGCGGCACGGCGCAGTCTTCGATGAAGCTCACCGGCTTGCCGTCGCCCTTCAGGCTCATCATGATGTTCAGGCCCGCCTTGCGCACGTCCCACAGCTTCTTCTGCGCGGCTTCGTCGGTCAGCTGCACGACGCTGCCGGCCAGGCCCAGGTCGCCGATCGTGTCTTCCAGCGCCTTCAGTTTCGCCAGCAGTTCGGGCTTGCTCAGCCCCGCAAATTCCACCAGCAATATCGCCGCTGGCCGGCCCAGCAGCACCTGCTCGATCGTCGGCCTGAAGGCCGGGTTTTGCAGGCTCAGGTCCAGCATGATGCGGTCCACCAGCTCCACCGCCGTCGGCCCGAGCTTGACGATGTGCTGCGCCGCGTCCATGGCTTTGTGGAAGCTGGCGAAGTTGACGACACCCAGCACCTTGCCGCGTGGCAGTTCGCTCAATTGCAGCGTCAGGCTGCGGGTGCAGGCCAGCGTGCCCTCAGAGCCCACCAGCAGGTGCGCCAGGTTGACGCTGCCGTCGGCGG
The DNA here is from genome assembly GCA_031403895.1 of Rubrivivax sp. Lineage (GTDB taxonomy): Bacteria > Pseudomonadota > Gammaproteobacteria > Burkholderiales > Burkholderiaceae_C > Rubrivivax. The sequence goes on from JANNGN010000021.1 coordinate 4,986, forward strand.
TGTACGGCCGTTCGTTCTGGTTGTGGAAGATGTCCAGGTTGTAGCCGGCTACGCGGCGCAGCACCTTGGGCCACCTCTGGTCGATCTCGGCCGCGTGCTGCAAGGCAAGCTGGCGCACGAAGCTGGCAATGGCCGCAGCGCGGCCCGACAGGCCGGCCACCGGGCCGAAGTCGAGCAGGCTGCCGTCGGCCAGCCAGGCGCTGGCACCCTGCACGTTATGCACCATGTTGCCGTAGGCGATGGAGCGCGAACCGCAGGAATTGTTGCCCGCCATGCCACCCAGCGTGGCCTGCGCACTGGTGGACACATCGACCGGAAACCACAGGCCGTGGGCTTTCAACGCCGCGTTCAGATGGTCCAGCACCAGGCCGGGCTGCACCTCGGCAAGCCGCCCCGCCACGTCCAGCTGCAACACCTTGCGCAAGTGTTTGCTGTGGTCGATGACCAGCGCCGCACCCGTCGTCTGGCCGCACTGGCTGGTGCCAGCGCCGCGTGGCAGCACGGGCACCTTCAGCTCGCGCGCGATGGCCAGCGCGGTGGCGATGTCTTCTTCGCCCGTGGGCACGAACACACCCACCGGCATGATCTGGTAGATCGACGCGTCGGTGGCATAACGGCCGCGTGATGCGTCATCGAACAGCACCTCGCCGCGCGTGTGCTGGCGCAGCTGGCGGGCGAGCGTTTCGCAGACCTCGTTGGGCGGCAGGCGCGTGCCGGCGGTGCGCGGCGCAGCCGCAGTGTCGGTCGGCATCGGGTTCAGCCTTTCAGGGCGGCGGGCTTGGCGGGATAGATCTCGCCCGCGCGCAGCAGGTCCAGCACGGTGTCGCGCTTGTGCTGCAGGTGCGTGATGAGCAGGGCTCGCAATGCCGGTGCGTCGCGCGCGTCCAGCGCCTGCACCATCTGCTCGTGCTCGAGCATGGCGAGCTGCCACTTCTTCTCGTTCTGGTTGGTGCGAAAGCGCAGCGACTGCACGCGCGCATTGATGCGGGCGTAAGTGGCGCTCAGCACCGGATTGCGCGCCGCCGCGTTGAAGGCGGTGTGGATGGCGGCGTTCAGGCGGTAGTAGGCCGACAGGTCGCGGCGCACAAAGCTGGCCGTCATCTCGTGGTGCATGGCGCGGATCTCGGTGCGCTCGGCGTCGGTGGCGCGCTCGGCGGCCAGTTCGCCAGCCATCGCCTCCAGCCCGGCCAGCACCTCGAAGCTGTGCATCACGTCGGCTTCAGTGAGCTTGACCGCCACCGCACCACGGTTCGGCAGCAGGTCAACCAGGCCTTCCACCGCCAGCAGCTTGATGGCCTCGCGCAGCGGTGTGCGCGACACATGAAGGTGTTCACACAGCACCCTTTCGTTGAGCTTGGCGCCGGGTTCGATGTGGCCTTCCACCAGCATCGTGCGCAGCCGCACGGCGACCTGGTCGTGCAGTGACAGATGGCTGTTGTCGATGATGTCCGCCACGTCGGCTTCCCCCTCTACCTAGATTTTGCATGCAAAAATCTCTGCGGCGCAGAGGGTCATCTCCGTGCATGTACTGATGCGCTTTTGAGTTTTGCATGCAAAATTTGCGCTCAAGGACAAAGCATGCTGACGCTCGACATCCACCCCACCGGCCGCCACTTCCTGCAGATTCCGGGCCCGAGCCCGGTGCCAGACCGCGTGCTGCGCGCCATCAGCCTGCCCACCATCGACCACCGCGGCCCCGAATTCGGCGGCCTGGGGCTGAAGGTGCTGGCCGGCATCAAGCAGGTGTTCAAGACGCAGCACCCGGTGGCGATCTATCCCGCGTCAGGCACGGGGGCCTGGGAGGCCGCGCTCGTCAACACGCTGTCGCCTGGCGACCATGTGCTGATGTACGAAGGTGGCCACTTCGCCGCGCTGTGGCAAAAGCTGGCCATCCGCCTTGGGCTAACGACTGAATTCCTGGCCCTGCAAACACCGGATGAACACCTGCCTCACGCCGCGAGCTGGCGCCATGGCGTGCAGGCCGACCTGATCCAGGCGCGGCTGCGGCAGGACAGCGAACGCCGCATCAAGGCCGTCTGCGTGGTGCACAACGAAACCTCCACCGGCGTCACGTCCAACATCCTTGCGGTGCGCCAGGCCATCGACGCCGCAGGCCACCCGGCGCTGTTGCTGGTGGACAGCATCTCGGGCCTCGCAAGTGCTGAATACAGGCATGACGAATGGGGTGTTGACGTCACCATCAGCGGTTCGCAAAAAGGGTTGATGCTGCCGCCCGGCATCAGCTTCAACGCGCTGTCACCGAAAGCGCTGCAAGCCAGCAGAACCGCCACGTTGCCACGCGCCTTCTGGGCCTGGGACGAGATCGTGGCCATGAACAAGGATGGCTACTGGCCCTACACGCCCAACACCAACCTGCTCTACGGTTTGAGCGAAGCGCTGGACATGCTGCTGGCCGAGGGCCTGGATGCAGTGTTTGCGCGCCACCAGCGCTGGGGCGCCGGCGTGCGTGCGGCCGTGATGGCCTGGGGCCTGCCGATCCAGTGCGCCGACCCTGCCAGCTACTCGCCCGTGCTCACTGGCGTCATCACCCCACCGGGCGTCGATGCCGATGCACTGCGCCAGCTCATCCACCGGCGCTTCGACTTGTCGCTGGGCACGGGCCTGGGCAAGTTGAAAGGCCGCATGTTCCGCATGGGCCACCTGGGCGACAGCAACGACCTCACGCTGGTGGCCATGGTGGCAGGTGTGCAGATGGGCCTGGAGCTGGCCGGCGTGAAGCTGGCCGCCAGCGGCGTGCAGGCCACCATGAACCACTTTGCGAGCCACCCCGCAGCGCTCGCACAAAGTGGCGCAACCTGACCACCACGGACCCACGGTCCACCCGCCGAAAGACACACCCATGCTCCAACGCCGCACCCTGCTGACTGCTGCCGCCGGTGCCGCAGCCACCCTGGCCACGCCGATGCTGCGCGCGCAGACGCTGCCGAGCGGCCCCATCCGCATCATCGTCGGCTTCCCGCCCGGTGGTGGCACCGACATCCTGGCGCGCGTGCTGGCGCCGCGCTTGCAGGAACTGTGGAAGCTGACGGTGCTGGTGGAAAACAAGGCCGGCGCCGCCGGTGTGGTGGCGGCCGACTATGTGGCCAAACAGCCCGCCGACGGCAACACGCTCTTGATGGCGCACATCAACAGCCAGGCCATCGCGCCCGCGCTGCAACCCAAGCTCAGCTACAACGCCGAGACCGACTTCTCGCCCATCGTGCTGGTGGGCGTGACGCCCAATCTGCTGATCTGCAACAACGACCAGCCGGCCAAGACCGTGAAAGACCTGGTTGCACTGTGCCGCGCCAAACCGGGGCATGTGACCTTTGGCTCATCGGGTCCGGCTTCGGCGCAGCACCTGGCGCTGGAACTGTTCAAGTTCCAGGCCAAGGTCTTCGCGCTGCACATCCCCTACCGCGGCTCGGGCCCGCTGATCACGGACTTGCTGGGCGGCCAGGTGCAGTACAGCTTCGAAACCATGACGGCAGCCACGCCGCACGTCAAGGCCGGCAAGGCGGTGGCGCTGGCGCAAACGCGACTGCAAAGGTCCAGGGCCTTCCCGCAGGTGCCCACGGTGGCCGAAGAAGGCTTTCCGGGCTTTGACGCCAGCACCTGGTACGGCCTGGCCGGGCCCGGGCGCATGTCGCCTGCTGTCGTCAAACGCATCAACGAAGACGTGAACCGGGTGCTGGCCATGAACGAAGTGGCAGAACGCCTGGCTGCCGTGGGCGCTGAAGACGCGGGCGGCACGCCAGAACGCTTTGCCGACTTCATGCGCAGCGAACGCAGCAAGTACGTGAAGCTGGTGAAGGACGCGTCGATCCGGATCGACTCCTGATGCTGCGCGGCCGGTTCGCGCGGCCGGTTCGCAGAGCCAGTACGCGCGGGCAGGCCACTTCATTGCGCAACAGCTGGGCTCGCTTTCCCGGATGGCGAACACCGCTGCGCGGTGCCAGCCTGCGCGCTGTTCAACGCCCGCACCCTGCCGCACACCTGCGGCAGGGTGCGGCACCCCAAGGAGTCCTGCCCCATGAACTTTGATCGCCCCACGCCCTGGGCCATGGCCGCAGCCCTGCTGCTTGCCGGCTGCGCCAGTGCACCGTCCGCACCCGATGCGGCCACACTCATCCAGCAGGCGCAAGACGCACTGCGCGGCGGCAGCAGCAGGACGCTGGTGGTCAGCGGCCGCGGCACCGGTGCGCTCTTCGGCCAGGCCTGGCAGCCCACCGTGGCCTGGCCGGGGCTGAACTATTCGGTGCTCAAGCGCAGCTACAACCTGGACACCGGCACCTTTGGCGAAGAGTTCGGCCGCAGCCGCGCAGAACCCCAAGGCGGCGGCGCCACGCCGCTGATGGGCATGGGCGAAGCCCGCGTAGCTAGCTGGGCGCGCGACGGTTTTGCCTGGAATGTGGCCGGCACCAACAACACACCGGCACCGGTGGCCCTGCCCGGGCGGGTGAACGACTTGTGGACTACGTCGCCGCACAGCGCGCTGGCAGCGGCCAAGCGCTATGGCGCCGTGGCCGGCACGCGCATGGACGGCGGCAAAGCGGTGTCCACGCTGAGCTTCACAGCGCCAGGCCAACTGCGCGCCACCGTGGTCATCGACGAACGCAAGCTCGTCACGCGGGTGGAATCGACCATGCCGCACCCGGTGTTTGGCGACACCGCCATGCTCAGCGAATTCCTGGACTACGGCAGCGGCCAGTTCCCGCAGCGCATCCGCCAGAGCCAGGGTGGAGCCCAAGTGCTGGACCTGACGGTGACCGAGGTCAGCACCCAAGTGCCGGTGGACGTGGCCGTGCCCGACAACGTGCGCACGGCGGTCGAAAACGTGGCCGTGCAGCCAGTGGCCCCGGGCGTTTGGTTCCTGGCCGGCGGCTCGCACAACAGCGTGGCCATCGAGCAGGCTGACCAGATCGTGCTCGTCGAAAGCCCGCTTTACGACGGCCGCGCGCTGGCCGTTTTTGCTGCGGCCAACAAGCTGGTGGCCGGCAAGACGGTGAAGACGGTCATCAACTCGCACCACCACTTCGACCATGCAGGCGGCCTGCGCGCCGCCGCCGGTGAAGGCGCGCAAATCTTCACCAGTGCCCAGGCCAAGCCCTACTTCGAGCGTCTCTTCGCCAACCCCAACCGCGTGGCGCCAGACCGGCTGGCGCAAAGCGGGCGCAGCGCCAAGTTGATCGGTGTGGAAGGCAAGATGCTGCTGCGCGACGCGTTGCGGCCGGTTGAGATTCATGAGATGCAAGGCAGCATCCACGCCCAGGGATTCATGATGGTCTGGCTGCCGAACGAGAAGCTGCTGATCCAGGCCGACGCCTACACGCCGGGCCCGCCCAACAGCCCACCACCACCGGCACCCAACCCCAACCATGTGAACCTGGTGGCCAACATCGAACGGCTGGGGCTGGCGCCAGAGCGCATCCTGCCGCTGCACAGCCGCGTGGTGCCGATGTCCGAGCTGCTGGCGCAGATCGGGCGCAAGTAGCTTGCAAAAAGCGCGGCGAGCGGGTGGCAAGCGGGTGGCAGGCAGCCGGTCAGCCCACCGGCACCTCGTCGGCCCAGACCTTGAAGCGAAGCAGCGTGTTGGGGCCGAAGGTGCTGGCCAGCGCCACGTCGCAGGCGTCGCGGCCGCGCGCCATCAGCACGCGGCCCATGCGGGGCGTGTTGTTGCGCGCATCGAAGGTGTACCAGCGGTCACCCAGATAGGCCTCGAACCAGGCCGCAAAGTCCATCGGCGCGTCCACCGGCGGCATGCCGATGTCGCCCAGGTAGCCGGTGCAGTAGCGCGCCGGGATGTTCATGCAGCGGCACAGCGCAATGGCCAGGTGCGCATAGTCGCGGCAGACACCGCGGCCTTCGTTGTAGGCCTCCAGCGCGGTGCGCGTGCGGCGCGCGTGTTCATAGCCGAACTGGATGCGCTGGTGTGCAAAGTCGCAGATCGCCTGCACCCGCGCCCAGCCCGTGGGGCCGTGGCCGAACTGCTGCCAGGCGATTTGTGAGAGTTGATCGGTCTCGCAATAGCGGCTGCCCAGCAGGTACACCAGCGTCGATTCGGGCAGGTATTCCACCGGCGTCTGCTGGGCTGCGGGCGCATAGGCGTCGATGAGCCCGGTATCACGCAGCAGTGCATCGGTGCTGAGCACAAAGCGGCCGGGCGGCGCCACGAGGCGACTGCACCAGTTGCCGAAGAGGTCGCGGTAAGCGGTAACGGGCACCGCCGGGCTCGTCACCAGGTTGTCCGGGCGCACCAAGTCTGACGCCCTGGAGTAGTGGATGCTCAGCGCCAGGATCATCGGCGTGGGGGCGGGACAGTCGTATTCCATTTCGAAACCGACACGGATCTGCATGGCGTGCTTCCAGGTTGGCGCGCTGCGCTGGGTGAGTGGCAGGCGAGATGGGTTTTGTCGGTGCGGTGCGCGAAAGGCGCGCATCGCCGCTCAAGCGTGGGGCCTTGCGGCGGGCAGGTCTGTGCGTTGTCGGACAGATGGCCGCCCCTGGGCCACCGACCGTCGTCATGCCAGGTCGGGCGCAATGCCTTCGGCATAGTCCACCAGCGCTTCCAGGATCGCCTGAGCGCGCTCATCACCGGCCGCCATGGCGGTTTCGGCCAGCGCATCCACGGTTTCGAAAAAAGCAGCCAGCGTGAGGCCGCCGCCTTCGCCCTGGTGCAGCCGCGCCACGCGGTGCTGCTGCCAGCGTTCCTGTTCGGCATCAATCAGCGTGGCGGGGAAGTTGCGCGCGCGGTAGCGAAACAGCAACTCTTCCAGCCGCGCGTCGTGAAAGGCCACGCGCTTGGCGGCCAATTGCGCGGGCTTGAGTTCGCGCAGCCGCTGCAGCGTGCGCCGGTCTTCATGGCCGATGAAGCCGCCGTAGAGGTCTTCGTCCACGTCGGGCGCTTGTGCCGGCTCCAGGCGCGAGAACAGGGCCGGCCACAGCGGGTCGAGCTGCCCCTTCAGCGCCGCCGCGTGTTCTGCATGGCGCAGTGCTGCGGGCACATCCAACCCCCAGCGCGCGGCCACCGGCTCCAGCGTGCGCAGATTGCCTATGACCACCGGCGACTTGTTGATGTGGATGGTCTTGATCGGCAGGCGCTGTTCACCGGCGGGCAGGTCGGCCTGCTTCGTGTAGAGCCTGCGGCGCACCGTGTCGGCGTTAAGCGTGGCCAGTTCGCGCGGGTCGTGCGCCAGGTCCCAGACGATGATTTCGTTCTTGTTGGTGGGGTGCTGCGCCAGCGGCCACACCACGGCCAGGCAGCCGCGCTCCACCGGGTACATCCCCGACAGATGCACGAAGGGCTTGCCATGGCCGATCTCGGCCAGCACGGCGTCCTTCTTGCGCAGCTTCAGGCAGAAGTCCCACAGCTTGGGCTGGTGACTTTTGATCAATCGCGCGAGCGCCAGCGTGGCGCGCACGTCCGACAGCGCGTCGTGCGCGGCCTCGTGGGCCAGGCTGTTGGCGGCAGTCAGCTGCTCCAGCCGGAACGACGGCTTGCCACTCATTTCACCCGTTTGGTGCGTGGGCCACTGGATGCCTTCAGGCCGCAGCGCCCAGGTGCAGCGCACCGCGTCCAGCAAGTCCCAGCGCCCGCAACCGTTCTGCCATTCACGCGCGTAAGGGTCGATCAGATTGCGCCAGAACAGGAAGCGCGTGACCTCGTCGTCGAAGCGGATGCTGTTGTAGCCGACGCCCACCGTGCCGTCGCGCGCCAGTTCGGCTTCGATGCGGGCTGCAAACTCGAACTCAGGCAGGCCCTGCTGCAGCGCGGTCTGCGGCAGGATGCCGGTGAGCAGCACACTTTCGGGGTCAGGCAGGGTGTCGGGTGCGGGCTGGCAGTGGAACATCACGGGCGCCGCGACCTCGTTCAGATCGGCATCGGTGCGCACACCGGCAAACTGCGCCGGCCGATCGCGCCGCGGCACGCGGCCAAAAGTTTCGTAGTCGTGCCAGAAGAAGGTGGGCTGCGCCATGCGCTGCACGATAGCGCAGCCAGGGCGTGACGCTACAGCCGCCGCACTACAGCCGCCGCACCACGACGCTGCCCACCGAATAGCCGGCTCCAAAGGAGCAGATCACGCCCATGTCGCCGGCTTTCAGGTCGGCATGGTGGTGGTGGAAGGCGATGATCGAGCCAGCGCTGGCGGTGTTGGCGTATTCGCTCAGGATGATCGGCGCCAGGTCGTCGCCGACCTCTTGCCCCACCAGCTTCTTCACGATCAGCTGGTTCATGCCCAGGTTCGCCTGGTGCAGCCAGAAGCGGCGCACGTGGGTGGGCTCGAAGCCCAGCGTGTGCAGGTGATTCTGGATGTGCGCGGCGGCCATCGGCACCACTTCCTTGAAGACCTTGCGGCCTTCCTGCATGAAGGTCTTGTCGCGCGCGTCGGGGTCGGTGTCTTCGCAGCGGTTCATGAAACCGGCGTTGTTGCGGATGTGGTTGGAATACTGCGTGGCGAGCCTGGTGCCCAGGATCAACCAGCGGTCGGTGGACGTGGCGGTGTCCTCGGCTTCCACGATCACCGCTGTGCAAACGTCGCCGAAGATGAAATGGCAGTCGCGGTCGCGCCATTCCAGGTGCGCGGACGTGATTTCGGGATTCACCACCAGCACGCATTTCGCGCTGCCGCTCTTCACGGCGTTGACGGCCTGTTCGATGGCGAAGGTGGCCGAACTGCAAGCCACGTTCATGTCGAAGCCGTAGCCACCGGCGCCGATGGCGGCCTGGATCTCGCAGGCCATCGCCGGGTAGGCGCGCTGCATGTTGGCGGCGGCGCAGAGCACGGCGTCGATGTCGCTGCCCTGCTTGCCCGCGGAAGTCATTGCCTGGTTCGCCGCAGCGACGGCGATCTCGGCCATCAGGCTGATCTGTTCGTCAGGGCGTGGCGTGAAACGCGGCTTCATGCGCGTGGGGTCCAGCACGCCCGCCTTGTCGATGACGTAGCGCTGTTGGATGCCCGAGGCTTTTTCGATGAACTCGACGCTGGAATGCGTCAGCGCCGGCAAATCGCCAGCCGCGATGCGCAGCGCGTCGCGGTTGTTCTGCAAGTCGGCATAGGCGTTGTAGGCCTGCACCAGCTCTGCATTGGTAATGACGTTGGGCGGCTGGTAGAGGCCGGTGCCGGAGATGACGACGTTTTTCATGGCCGGCAGTTTAGGCCTGCACCAGCGGCCGGGCATCGGCGGCAACCCCTTGCAAGCCGCCGCCGTGCTGCCACCGTGGCATCGTTGCCGCTTACTTGCGCGGCGGCGCTTTCTTTGCCGCCGCGCCCGACTGCAACGCTTCGCTCATGCCGATCAACACGCCGCTGACCATCGCGGTGTAGCTCTCGGCCAAGGCCTGCGCGGCCTTCATCGACGCGGCGCGGGTGCTGCGCATCGCCGTCTGCATCTGCTCGGCCATCTGCTCGGCAGTGTTGGCGGCCTGCGCGCCTGACAGCGTGCCGCCGGCCTGCATTTTTTCCAGAATCCCACCCCAGGCGCCGGCCATCGGCGCAGCGGCGCCAGAGGCTGCTTTTTTCATCGCGGCAAACATGCTGTCTTCCATCTTGTCCAGGTCGGCGAGCGCCTTTTGCAGGTGCTTGTCGCGCATGTCGGCGCCCTGCGCCATCAGCGTGGACAGCGCCGTGCGGTTGGCCTCGACGGCTTTCAGCAGCGCCTCGTCCATGCCGGCGACGGCCTTGTCGAGCAGCGCTTCCGGGTCGATGCCGGCCGTCAGGTTCTTGGCGACACCGGCGCTGGCGGCCTCGGCCACCTGGGTGAGCGCACTGCGGATGTTCTTCAAGCTCAGTTCACGGCCTTGCAGCGCGGCCAGCGTGGCGTCGCTGGCGGCCTTTTTCAGCTGCGCACCCTGCTTGGCAGAGGCGCTTTGGAACAGCTCGATCAGGGCGTCGGCGTCGAACAGGGGCTTGACCATGGGGTCTCCTTTGAAAGTTGGCGCGATGCTCTCATTGCCGGGCGACGACCGCAAGCGGGCGGTGCGCGCAGAGCGGGCTAGGCGGGCTTGGACCCAGAATCCCAGCGCGACTCGCCCCGTTCAGCGCGGTACGCAGGGTCAGCGGCCCGGTCCGCATCGTCGCCCACGCGCACGATGTTTTCCAGGTGGTAGCGCTCGACCTTGCGGTACAGCGTGCTGCGCGATATGCCAAGCGAGCGCGCGGCCTGCGCCAGGTTGCCATGCACGCTTTGCACCGCGCGCACGATGGCCAGCCGCTCGGATTCCTCAAGGCTGGTTGCGGGCGCAGCGCTGGTGGCCGCACAAGGGCTGGCACCCAC
>JANNGN010000022.1:0-29203 GCA_031403895.1 Rubrivivax sp.
GCCCAGCGGCGAGCACCTGATGGAAGACTTCTGCTACGCCGGCGGCCTGCCGGTGGTGATGAAGGAAATCGCGCATCTGCTGCACACCGGCGCCGTCACCGCCAACGGCCTCACCGTCGGCGAGAACATTGCGGATGCGCAAAACTTCGACCCGCGCGTCATCAAGACCGTTGCAGCGCCCTTCAAGGCCAAGGCCGGCATCGCCGTGCTGCGTGGCAACCTGGCGCCGCGCGGCGCCGTCATCAAGCCCAGTGCCGCCACGCCCGCGCTGATGCAGCACACCGGCCGCGCGGTGGTGTTTGAGGACAGCGACGACTTCCACGCCCGCATCGACGACGACAAGCTCGACGTTGACGAGACCTGCATCCTGGTGCTGAAGAACTGCGGCCCCAAGGGCTACCCCGGCATGGCCGAGGTGGGCAACATGCCGCTGCCGCCGAAGGTGCTGAAGAAGGGCATCACCGACATGGTGCGCATCAGCGACGCGCGCATGAGCGGCACCGCCTACGGCACCGTGGTGCTGCACACCGCGCCCGAGGCTGCTGCAGGCGGCCCGCTGGCGCTGGTGCACAACGGCGACCTGATCACGCTGGACGTTGCCGGCCGCAGCCTGCACCTGCATGTGAACGACGCAGAGCTGGCCGCACGCCGCACGCTGTGGCAGCCGCCCAAGCCCGCCATGGACAGCGGCTACTGGAAGCTCTACATCGACCATGTGCTGCAGGCCGACGAAGGCGCTGACCTCGACTTCCTGCGTGGCAAGCGCGGCGCACTTGTCCCGAAGGACAACCATTGATTCCTGCCCAAGGACAAGCATTGAGACCTAACTCCTGAAATGACCACCATGAACAAATACGCCCTCGTCACCGGCGCCGGCAGCGGCATTGGCCGCGCCTGCGCGCTCGGCCTGCTGGCCGACGGCTGGCACGTCGCCCTGCTGGGCCGTCGTGCCGACGCGCTGCAAGCCACCGCCGACGCCGCCGGCGACGCTGCATCGCGTGCCCTCGCCCTGCCCTGCAACGTGGCCTATGACGCCGAAGTCGCAGCCGCCTTTGCTACGCTGAAAACACGCTTTGGCCGCCTCGACCTGCTCTTCAACAACGCCGGTGGCGGCCTCACCGCCAAGACGCCCGACGAGATCAGCGCGGCCGAATGGCGCCAGGTCGTCGATGTCAATCTGAACGGCGCCTTCTACTGCCTCTCGCAGGCCTTCAGGATGATGAAAGAGCAGACGCCGATGGGCGGCCGCATCATCAACAACGGCAGCATCTCGGCCACCACGCCGCGGCCGGGGTCGATTGCCAACACGGCGACCAAACACGCGGTCAGCGGCCTGACGAAAACGGCCGCGCTGGACGGCCGGCCCTTCGACATTGCAGTCGGCCAGATCGACATTGGCAACGCCGCCAGCGAGATGACGGCGCGCATGGTGAGCGGCGTGCTGCAAGCCGACGGCAGCACCCAGCCCGAGCCGCGCATGGACCTGCAGGCGGTGGTGGACACGCTGCTGGCCATGGTGCGGCTGCCGCTGACCGCCAACGTGCTGTTCACGACCGTGATGGCCACCAAGATGCCTTTCGTGGGCCGGGGCTGAAGCCATGGCTGCAGCCACCGGAAGACTGGCGGGCAAGACCGCCTTCATCACCGCAGCCGGCCAGGGCATCGGCCGCGCGGTGGCCGAGGCTTTCGTGCGCGAAGGCGCGCGCGTGGTCGCCAGCGACTTGAATGACACATTGCTGGCCGCGCTGAAAGCCGACACCGGCTGCACCACGCTGCGGCTGGATGTGACCGACGCCGCCGCCATCACGGCCGCCGCTGCCGCCCACGGGCCGGTGAACATCCTGTTCAACGGCGCCGGCTATGTACACACCGGCAGCGTGCTCGATTGCAGCGAGGCCGACTGGGACTTTGCGTTCCAGCTCAACGTGCGTTCGCAGTTCCGCACCATCAAGGCCTTCCTGCCCGCCATGCTCAAAGCAGGCGGGGGCTCGATCATCAATGTGGCTTCGGTTGCCGGCAGCATCAAGGGCGCACCGAACCGCTTTGTCTATGGCACCACCAAGGCCGCGATCATCGGATTGACGAAGGCCGTGGCGGCTGACTTCGTGGCGCAGGGCATCCGCTGCAACGCCATCTGCCCGGGCACGGTGGAGTCGCCTTCGCTGCGCGATCGCATCAAGGCGCAGGCAGCCGCATCGGGCCAGACACTGGCGCAAGTGGAAGCGGCGTTCGTCGCCCGCCAACCCATAGGCCGACTTGGCCGCGTCTCAGAAATCGCCGCGCTGGCGGTCTATCTGGCCAGCGACGAGTCGTCATTCACGACTGGTACTTCGCAGATCATCGACGGCGGCTGGTCGAACTAAAAGGAGATGCCCATGAAGCTCTTGCGACACGGCCCCAAAGGCCACGAAAAACCGGGTCTGCTCGACGCCCAAGGCAAGGTGCGCGACCTGAGCGCGCTGCTGCCAGACATCACGCCCCACACGCTGTCGCCGGCCGGCCTGGCCGCCCTGCGCGGGCTGGACCTGAACGCGCTGCCAGTCGTCGAACAAGGCCCGCTCGCCCTGCCCTACACCGGCATGGGCAAGTTCATCGCCATCGGCCTGAACTACGCCGACCACGCGGCCGAGTCCAACATGCCGATCCCGAAAGAGCCCATCGTCTTCATGAAGACGGTTGACAGCGCGGTCGGCTGCAACCATGCGGTGGTGCTGCCGCAGGGCTCGGTCAAGAGTGACTGGGAGGTGGAGCTGGGCGTGGTCATCGGCAGCCGCGCGCGCTATGTGTCGGAAGCCGATGCGCTGAAGTTTGTTGCCGGCTACTGCGTCGTCAACGATGTGTCGGAACGCGAGTACCAGCTCGAACGCGGCAGCCAGTGGGACAAGGGCAAAGGCTGCGACACCTTCGGCCCCACCGGCCCTTGGCTCGTGACGGCCGACGAGGTGGGCGACGTGCAGAGCCTGTCGATGTGGCTGGACGTGAATGGCAAGCGCATGCAGACCGGCAACACGCGCACCATGGTCTTCGGCGTGGCGCAGATCGTGAGCTACCTGAGCCGCTTCATGACGCTGAACCCCGGCGACCTCATCACCACCGGCACACCGCCCGGCGTGGGCATGGGCATGAAGCCGAACTCGGTGTTCCTCAAACCTGGCGACGTGATGACGCTGGGCATCGAAAAGCTGGGTGAACAGCGGCAGTCAGTGCATGCTTGGGATCCCGCGCTGATTGACGGTTAGCGCGCCATGAGCAGCCCCACCATCCGCATCCACCCGGCCGACAACGTCGTCATCGCGCGGCGCCAGTTGCTGGGCGGCACGGTGGTGGCCGAGGAAGGTTTCACCGTCGCCGGCCTGGTGCCACCGGGCCACAAACTGGCGACACGCGCTATTCGCCAGGGTGAAGCCGTGCGCCGCTACAACCAGATCATCGGCACCGCCACGCAGGCCGTTGCGCCGGGCCAGCACGTGCACACGCACAACCTGGCCTTCAGCAGCTTCGAGCGCACGCACGAGCCCGGCGCCGGCACCACGCCCACCGCCTACGCGGCCGAGCCCGCCACCTTCATGGGCATCGTGCGCCCCGACGGCCGCGTCGCCACGCGCAACTACATCGGCGTGCTGACCAGCGTGAACTGCAGCGCAACGGCAGCACGCGCCATTGCGGACCACTTTCGGCGCGACATCCACCCCGAAGCGCTGGCCGACTTCCCCAATGTCGACGGCATCGTCGCGCTGACGCACGGCATGGGCTGCGCCACTGACAGCGAAGGTGAAGAGCTGCGCGTGCTGCGCAGGACACTCGGCGGTTATGCACGCCACGCGAACTTCGCTGCCGTGCTGGTGGTGGGCCTGGGTTGCGAGACGAACCAGATCCAGGGCCTGGTGGCGCAGGAAGGTTTGCAAGAAGGTGCCTGGCTCGTCACCTTCAACATCCAGGACACGGGCGGCACCGCGAAGACGGTGGCACGCGGCATCGAAGAAATCAAACAACTGCTGCCACACGCCAACCGCGTGCAGCGCGTGCCGGTGCCGGCCAGCCACATCACGGTCGGCCTGCAGTGTGGCGGCAGCGACGGCTACAGCGGCATCAGTGCCAATCCGGCGTTAGGCGCGGCGGTGGACAGGCTGGTGCGCCACGGCGGCAGCGCGATCCTCAGCGAGACACCCGAGATCTACGGCGGCGAACACCTGCTGACGCGGCGCGCTGTCAGCACCGAAGTGGCCGACAAGCTGCGTGAGCGCATCAGCTGGTGGGAAAACTACACCGCGCGCAACGGCATGAAGATGGACAACAACCCATCGGCAGGCAACAAGGCCGGCGGGCTGACCACCATTCTTGAAAAGAGCCTGGGCGCGATTGCCAAGAGCGGCACCACGAACCTGGTGGATGTCTATCAATTCGCAGAACGTGTCACGGCCAAGGGCTTCGTCTATATGGACACGCCCGGCTACGACCCGGTGAGCGCCACGGGCCAGGTGGCCGGCGGCGCCAATCTCATCTGCTTCACCACCGGCCGCGGTTCGGCCTATGGCTGCGCGCCTTCGCCGTCGCTCAAGCTCAGCACCAACACCGCGCTGTGGTTGAAGCAGCAGGACGACATCGACATCGACTGCGGCGGCATCGTCGAAGGCATTGACACGGTGGACGCCGTGGGTGAACGTATCTTCCAGCTGATGCTGGCTACGGCCTCGGGCCGCAGCACCAAGAGCGAACTGCACGGCTACGGGCAGAACGAATTCGTGCCCTGGCAACTCGGCGCCGTGATGTAGGGCGCAGTGATGTAGTCTGGCTGGCGGACTGTCCGCGCTGCACTGCCAAACTGCCATGAACTTCATCCCCGCCATCAGCCTGCTCGGCGAACCCACGCCGCAGCACTGGAGCCTGGCTTTCGTTGACGGCAAGCTGCTGCTGCCTGAACCCGGAGAGGCCACGCTCAGCCCCCTGCACCTGCAAGGCTGGCATCAAGACGCCGAGGTCAAACACTACCTGGGCCGGCTCGATGGCCTGGACTGCTGGACACTGCGCCTGCCCGCTGCACCCGAAGGCTGGCGCCCTGTGCCCTTGCGCGCCGCGATGATGGGCTTTTCAGCAGCGCTGGCTGGCCTGGCCAGCCGCGCCGCGCAAGTGCTGGACTGGGACCGCACGCACCGCTTTTGCGGCGCCTGCGGCACGCCCACCGAACACCAGCACAGCGAACGTGCGCGCCGCTGCCCGGCCTGCGGGCAAACCGCCTACCCGCGCATCAGCCCGGCCATGATGGCGTTGGTATGGCGCCCCGGTGAAGTGCTGCTGGCACGAGCGCCGCACTTCACCGGCGGCATGTACAGCGCGCTGGCGGGTTTTGTGGAAGCTGGCGAATCGATCGAAGACTGCATCCGCCGCGAGGTGGCCGAAGAAGTCGGCGTGCAGATCGACCAGCTGCGCTACTTCGGCAGCCAGAGCTGGCCGTTTCCGAACAGCCTGATGATCGCCTTCACGGCGCTGTGGACCGGCGGCGACATCGTGCCGCAGCCCGGTGAAATCGAAGACGCGCAATGGTTTGCGATCGACGCGCTGCCCAACATCCCGCCGCGGTTTTCGATCTCGGGGCATTTGATACGGGACACGGTGGCGGCGATGCGGGGCGGGCCGGTTTGACCTTCAGCACGAATCGTCCTGCGCCAGCGCCACCTGCCCAACCTGCGCGTCGCCCAGCAAGGCGCCTTCGGCCCGCGCGGCTTCGAAGGCCGTAGGGCCCAGGGCCAACAACGCAAACTCGCGGGCCTGGGCCAGGCTGCGAGCCTCGTTGGATTCGAGCACTTCACCGACGGCGCTCATGCGCGATTCGCAGCAACCGGCAAGCAAGGCAGCGGCACGCGAGCGGCCTTCGCGGGCCGCCAGCAAAGCCAAGGTCGCGGTCCAGAAGAGTTGCAGCGCCTGCGAGGCGGCCATCGGCCAGCCCGCTTCAGCCACCCCACGGGCCGCTACACAGTCGCCGTGGGCCAGCAATGCCGAACACAGATTCAGTCGCACAGTGGCCAGGGATCTGACACGGCGCGAGTTGCTCCATCTGGCTTCCAGCTCGCGGTTCAGGCGCACTGCCTCGGCCGCGTCGCCACGCACCAGCGCCGCGTCGGCCAGGTTGGTTTGCGCGGCGCTGATGTCTGACGGCGCTCCGGCTTCCTGGGCCAGCAGCAGCCAGCGTCGCAGCAGCGGCTCGATGCCTGCCACGTCGCCGGCATGGTAGGCAAACAGGGCCTGGGCCTGAGCCCGGTTCATGCGCGTGCCGGCAGGCCAGTCTTCGTGCTCCAGCTCGGCCATCTCGGCCAGCGCAGCGCGTTGTTCGTTCAGCGAAACGACACCGCGCAGCTGCGCCAACACACCCAGTGAGCGGTACAGGCTGCGCGTGTCGCCCAGCTGACGCGCCAGTTCGGTGGCACGCAAGGCCCAGTGGTGCGCCCGTGCGGAGTGGCGCATGCCGTAGAAGATGGCGGCAATCAGCGCCCAGTTCAGTTGCAGCGCTGGATCTGCACAGTTGGCAACCAGGGCCTCGGTGCGCTCGAAGAGCAACAAGGCTTCGGGGTAGCGGTTCACGGTCAGGCCGTGGTACAGCGGGCGCACCAGGGCCAGCGCCAGGTCGGGCTGCCAGCGCAGGGCCCAGGCCATCGCGGCGCGGCCGTTGTCGAGGTCGGGCTCCAGCAGGGCGATCAGCTCTTCGGCGCGCATGCGCGCGTCCTGCTGGCGCTCGAAGGCAGCGCTGAAGTGCTTGAAGGTGGCCAGCGCGTGGCACTGGCGCAGCTGCGCTTCTTCTGCGCTGGCAGCCAGCATTTCGCGCGCCAGCGCCAGCGGCGATTCAAGCAGCCGGTAGCGCAGCGCATCGCCGTCGTGCTGGCCGCCGCTGAAGGCCACCAGCGAGCGCTCGACCAGCGCATCAAGCGCGTCGATCAAGCGCCAGTGCGGCAGGTCTGACGTGGCCGATACCGATTGCAATACCGGCAGCATCAGCATCAGCGTGCAGCCGCCGGCAAACACCGCCAGACGGCGAAACACGGTTTGTTCGTCGCTGGACAGCAGGCCATGGCTCCATTCCAGTGCCGCGCGCAAGGATCGCTGGCGTGCCGGCCCGTCCAGGCTGCCCCTGCTGAGCAACAGCAGGCGCTGGTCGAGCGCAGCCGCCACACCCGGCAGGCCGAGCAACAGCACACGCGCGGCGGCGAGTTCGATGGCCAGCGCATTGCCGTCGAGCGCGCTGCAGATCGACGCTGCTGCCGCCAGGTCCTGCTCGCGCAGCTCGAAAGCCATGTCGTGCTGCTGCACGCGCTGCGCCAGCAGCGCGATCGCGCCGCAACCCAAAGCCTGCGCCATCGACATGTCAGCCACCGGCAGCGCCAAGGGGCCGAGGCGAAAAAGGTGTTCGGCACGCAGCCCGAGCGCGTGCTGGCTGGTGACCACGATGTGCAGCCCGGCGCAGGCCGCCAGCAAAGCCTGCACCACGGCCGCAACCTCTGGCGCATGCGCTTCGGCATTGTCCAGCGCAAGCAGCAGCGACAGCGGCGCCGCCGCCGCTGCCAGCGCGGGCAGCACGTCGCTGCTGCCCACGGCACACCCAGCGCCGTGGCCACCGTGGCTGCCACCAGCGAGCCTTCGGCCAGCGGCGCCAGATCGACCCAGCACACGCCATGCGGGTGGCGTTCGCGCTGCTGTTCAAGCAGGTGCATGGTGAGCAGCGTCTTGCCGATGCCACCGGCGCCAATCACCGTCACCAGGCGGTGCGCGCTGAGCGCCAGGCCCAATGAAGCGAGTTCGGTGGCACGCCCGATCAAGACCGGCAGGTGCTGCGGCAGCAGGGTGCGCAGGCCCGCCGCAGCAGGGCGCAGCGGATCGCCAGGCACCACCAGCGTGAAGCGGTAGCCGCGGCCCGGCACGTTGGTGATGGCGTCGCTGCCCAGCAGCTTGCGCAGCGCCCAGACATGCACCTCGAGGTTGTTCTCCTGCACCACCAGGCCGGGCCAGACCTCGCGCAGCAGCTCGGCCTTGCCGACGATGCGCTGGCGGCGTTCGAACAGCACGCGCAGCATGTCGAAGCCGCGCGCGCCCAGCTTGGCGGTGCGGCCATCGATGAGCAACCGGCGCTCGGCTGGCCTGAGCACAAAGCGACCCTGGGGGCCAAAGGCGATGTCACCGGTGGCTGTGTCGGGGGGGCTCATCGAGGCACTGATTCTTTGTCGGCGGCGTGCAATCCAGCATAGCGCTGTGGCTCCGCATTAAGAACGCTTAAGTTGCCCGCTCCTGCTTCAGCGTGATCCGATGGCATTCACCCTAGCGGCAACACCAAGGAACCCCAATGAAGACAGCGCACCCCTCCCGTTCCCGTGCTCTTTTCTGCGCTTCAGCGCTGGCAGCGCTGACCACGCTGACGGGTATGCCCTCACCCTGCCAGGCGGCATTGACGCTGCGCCCCGGCGGGCTGAACGAGGGCGACCTCTTCCGCGTGCTCTTCATCTCCAGCGCGCGCCGTGATGCCTTGTCATCGGACATCGCGGTGTACGACAGCTTCATTGCCAACCTGGCGGCCAGCGCCGGCATCGACACCTACTTCGGCACGCCGGTGACGTGGCAGGTGCTGGGTTCGACCTTCGCCGTCAGCGCCATCGACCGCGTTGCCCTCGACTCAGTGGCCTTGTTTTCGATGGCGGGCGTGCAGGTGGCCGACAGCGGCGCCGACCTCTGGGACGGCAGCATCGATGCACCGATCCTGGCCGACGAACGCGGCAACTTCAACGAAGGATTGGTCCACACCGGCACGCGGCCTGACGGCCGGGCTGCCAACGATCCGCTCGGCGGGCGCGCGTTGTTCATCACCGAGCTCGGCCTGTCCAGCATCGTCATCACGAACAGCAGCTGGGTCTCGGCCGGGTTGGGCGGTGGCGGCACGCAGCGCTTCCTGTACGGCGTGTCGAGCGTCCTGACCGTGCCGCAGGCGCTGAACACGGTGCCCGCGCCCGCATCGCTGGCGCTGGCCGCACTGGCGCTGCTGGCCCTTGCCACCACCACGCCAGCGCGCCAACGCTGAGGCCAGCCCTGCCATCCACTTCAAGGAGCCCCCATGCCCACCGACGCCTTTGTCATTCTTGAACGCCTGCGCTGCCTGCGCGAATCCGACGGCACGGGCCACAGCGAACCCTACCTGTGGCCGGTGCTGCTGCGCATCGACGACAACACGCTCAACACCGAAGCCCTGGTCGAGGCCACCACGCTGCCCAGCAGCCGCGCCCGCATCGTCATCAAGAGCGACATGCGCGCCGGCGAGACAGCGCCCATCTCGCCGGCCGTGGGCGCGCTGCGCTCGCGTTTCGACGACAAGCTCAACATCCGCCAGCTCGTGCTGGTGGTGGCGCTGTGGGAAGAAGACGAGACGCCTGACAACGCAGTGCGCGCCGGCCACGCCGCTTTCAACGCCGCACTGCCGCTGATCGTGGGCGAGTCGCTGCTCGAACTGCAGGGCGCGGGCACCGAGCAAGAAACCGAGGCGCTCATCAAGGCCATCAAGGCCCGCGTTCGCGACCGCGTCAAGGCCGCCATCAAAGGCGGCTTGAGCGGCTGGGAGAAAGTGCGCGTGGCCGCCGGCACGCTGAACCTGGACGACGAACTCGGCAGCGCATTCCGCCGCATCGCCGACCCCGCACCGCAGCGCTTCACGCTGGCCTTCAGCGTCGGCAACAGCGACGCCTACCTCATCGACGCCCGCCTGGAGATGCGGCCGGTGCCAGGTTTCGACCGCTGCCAGGCGCAGGTGAACGCGGTGCGCGAAACGCAGGCGCTGGTTGACAGCCTGGAGGCCGAAATCCGCGAGTTGCAGCAGCAACTGCGGGACGCGTCGCCGGCCGACAAACCTTTCATCAATTCCGAAGTCAGGCGCCTGCGCAACGAAGATCTGGCGCAAGCGGTGGCCGCGCTGGACCAGGCACGTCGCGGGTTGAACAGCTGCCGAGCGCGGCCGGGCTTGCTGAGTTCAGCGGGCGAACTGGCTGGCAGCAGCGTTGGCTGAACGCTTCATGAACCCGCACGCAGTTCAGCCCGCATGCCCTCAAACGTGGCGCCCTGGCTGGGCGTGCCCAGAAGAGCGTCTTGCGCGAGCGCAAACAAGGGGTCGAACACGAGGGCTGCGCCGAACGCCGCTCGCGCTTCGTCGAAGCGGTCTTCCGCCAGCAACTTCAAGCCGGTCGCGAAGCGGGCGTAGGCGTCCCAGCTGCGGGTGTGGATGCGGTGTACACCCGGCGGCACCTCCTTGATCTGCAGCGCTTCGAGGATGCCGTACACGATGCGCTTTTGCAGCGTGAAGAACTCGGCCTGGCCGCCATCGGCTTCTTGCAGGCCGACCAGTTGCCCGTTCTTCACATCGGAGACAGCGGTGTTGATCCTGTAGCGGCCGGAGCCGGGTCCGGCTGGGCCCGGTTCGTTGTAAACCGAGCCCGCGATGACGGTGCCTGCACCCAGCAGGCGCCCCTGCGCCAGCACCGTGGCGCGGTCCACGAGCGGGCTGTCGCTGAGCTTGAGTTCCAGCACCAGCTGGTCGATCTTCTCGCGCTCCAGCACAGTGATCGACGGCACGCGGGCCAGGTCGTTCGTGATCATCGCCATCACGGCGCGGTTGAAAGACGCGCTGGCCGGCACGGCCGGGTTCGGGCTCTGGTTCATGAACGGAAACAGTGCCAGGTGCAAACGGTCGGTCTGGATGTATGGCGCCGCCTTTTCCCGGCTTGCCACCTGTTTGGCGAAACGTCTGGCGGACTCGCGGTCCAGCAGCGTCAGATAGCCCCTGACTTTCTTCGTCAGTGCCAGATGCACCGGTGCCATCGCGGCGTATTGCCGCCACGCCGTGATGGCGCCGTCGATCTCGTTGCGCGCCAATGCATCGGCCCCCGCCGCATAGTGCCGGTCCATCGACTTCTGCGTCTCGACATCGACGGCCTGCTGCGCAGCCCCGGGTGGCAGGCCGGGCCGCCAATTCATGAACGCAGTGCGCCAGCTTGCGCAACCCGACAGGGCCAGCGCCAGGCCAGCGATGAGGATCGACCTCGATGCGGTGTTGAACACGTTCATCCTTCCGCGCGGGGGGCAAGGAGCCCCGCCACGCTGCACAAAATTCAGCCCACGGCCACGACCAGCCGCTGCACACCCACCCTGCAACTGCCCACCTCCACCTGCACGCTGCCCGTCCCCGTGGCCACCAACGTCACAAAGCGCTCATGCCCATTGCCCCGCGTCCACGGTGAGAACACGCTCGGTCCGCCATACAGCCCGCCGCCCCAGCCGTCCAAGTGCCCGATCTCCACCACGGCCAGTGCCGGCGCCAGCAGCGTCACGCCTTCGCCCCGCGCAGTCAGGCGCAGCGGCTCTGAGTGCGGCAGCGTCTTCGCCGATGGCACACCGCAAGTGCCCAGGTAGCCGTGGTTGGCAACGCGAATGTCGATGCGCGTGTGCTCGCCCGTGCGTTCCTGCCTGACCACCGTCACGCTCACGCGCGGCACCAGCGCGGCCACGCGCAGGAACGCGGCACTCTGCGTGCTGCAGGTTTCGGCCAGGCGTTCATAGGGCGGGTTCCAGATGCCCACGCGCGGGTCGAAGCCGTTGACTTCCACTTCGCCCAGTTGCGGGTGTTGCACCTTCTTCCAGCTGCGAAAGATGCGGCCGTGCGGGCGGTCAAACTCGGCCAGCGCGCGCATGTCCTTGCGCGTGAACTTCGAGTAGTGGTCAACGAAGGGCTTCTTGCGCTCGATGCCGAGTTGCTTGAACAGGTCCCACAGCTCCACCACATAGGCCAGCGCACCGCGCTGGTGGTAGGCGTAGTCGGACAGGTCGCCGTGCAGGGGTTTGTCGGGTTCGTACAGGAACTCGTGAAAACCGCTCACCGTGGGGTAGCCGGTGTGTTCGGTCATCCAGGCCTCGACCTGCTCGAAGATGGCCAGGTCGCCGGCGTTCATCTTGGCGTCGGTTTTGTCGCCCAGCGGCCGGATCAACACACCGCCGAAGGTGTGCAGGTTCAGCCACACCATGATGTTGGGGTGCTGGGTTGCGAAGTCGAGCACGGCGCGCGTTTCCGGGGCACTGCCGGGGTAGGGGCCGGCGCCCGCCTGTTGCGGCTCTGGCGCCCAGGTGTAGGGGAAGTTGCGGTTGAAGTCGTAGGCGTTGTCGCCCAGGAAATACGGCTCGGGAATGGTGCGGCCGTCGAAGTTGGCGATGCGCCCTTCGGGGTAGAACTTGAAGTACGGGCCCGCGTCCTCCGGCAAGCGCGCCACCATCACGGCCGGCACCAGCGGCGCGCCGTCGTCGCCGCGCAGTTCCACCAGTTCACCGTCGAGGTCCGCTTTGCGCATGTGGCCGATGAAGCCGTCGCCGTCCACGTCTTCCGACACCCAGCGGGCATGGCCTTGATGGAGGCGGTCGTCCACCGGGCTTGAACGCACGTAGCGGCCGCGCTTGAGCACCTCTTCTGCACCGTCGGGCGAAATGCGCGGCACGACGTAGAACAGCGTCTCGCGGATGGCTTGCGCCATGTGCTCGGGCAAGGGCTTGCCACCGGCCTCGTTGGCGCCTTGGTGGATGGCGAGGATGTCCTCGGCCACGGCCAGCGCCACGCTGGAGCCGCAGACTTCGCTGGCGTGCATGTTGCCGTCGATCCAGACCGCCGGGCGCTTGTCACCCGGATTGCGGCCGATGGTCAGCAGCGGGATGTCGCGGCCCGCTGCACTCTGGCCGATCGCGCCGAGATGCGCGATGTCCGGATGCTGCTTCGCCCAGGCGCTGAGCTGGTCGATGATCTCGGCGTGGTCGAGGTACTTCTGGCGAAACATCCGCTCTCCTTGCACAGCCCAGGCGGTGGGCCGGGGTTGGATGTTGCCTGAACTGCGGGCTTGGGCGATGGGCCGGGCCCCAACGGGCGGACGGGGGCGCCGGCCCTGATGCGGTGCGCCCGCTGCGGCTGTCAGTCAGGAAGCTGTCCAGTACCGCAACAGCGCGAGCAGTCGTTCGGGGTCCAGCGGTTTGGCCAGGCAGTCGGTGGCACCGGCCTGGATGCATTTTTCGCGGTCCGCTTTTTTGGCCTTGGCCGTGAGCGCGATGACGGGCAGGGCTTCAACGCCTTTCATCGTGCGGATGCGGCGCAGGGTCTCGCAGCCGTCCATCTCGGGCCACGTGATGTCGATCAGCACGGCATCGAAGTCGTTGCTGGCCTGCAGTATCGCCAGGCACTGGACGCCGTTTTCTGCGTGCCTGGCCTCGATACCGGCGTTTTCCAGGATCGCGAACAACGCGAAGACATTGCGCATGTCGTCGTCAACCACCAGCACCTTCCTGCCCGCCAGCATGTCGGCACCAATGTGCAGACGCTCAAGCGTCGCGCGCGCCGCATCAGGCATGGCGTGGACGCGGCGGTGCAGGTAGAGCGAGGTCTGGTCGAGCAGGCGGTCGAGCGAGCGCGCGTCCTTGACCAGCACCGATTCGGCCAACCGGCTCAGCCGGGCCTGCTGCTGCGTCGAGAGGTCCATGCCCGTGAAGACGACGATCGGCAGGTCGTCGATGCGCAGTTCATCGCGCACCGCTTCCAGAAAGTCGTAGCCCGACATGCCGGGCAGCCGCAGGTCGAGCACGACACAGTCGTAGCGCCGCGCCTTGAGCTCGGTCAGGCCCTGCTCGGCGCTGGCGACGAGCGTGGTCTGGACATCGGCGCTTGTGAGGTGCGTGGTCAGGACGTCGGCGCTTGTGACGTGCGTGGTCTGGACGTCTGCGCCAACGCCCAAGGCCTGCACGATCTGCCGCTGCATCGCCGGGTCGGCTTCCACCACCAGCAGCGCAGGCACGCGCCCGTTGGCGGCCCTGATCCGTTCGAACAGTTCACCAAGCGCCGCTTCGCTCGCCGGCTTTGGCAGATAGCTCGCCGCGCCCTGGCGCAGCGCGCGCGGCCGTTCGTCCTCGCCTGAGACGATGTGGACCGGAATGTGGCGCAGGCCCAAGTCGTCGGTCAGACGCCGCAGCAGCGTCCAGCCGTCCAGGTCGGGCAGGGTCACGCTCAGCGTGATGGCCATGGGTTGAAACTGTCGCGCCAGTTGCAGTGCTGCGGCTGCGGTGCCCCCGACGAGCCCCTTGAAAGCGTGGCGATGTGCGATGTCGAGCAGCAGCCCGGCGAACACCGGGTCGCATTCGACGATCAGCAGCACGTCGTCGCCCGGGCGAATGGCCTCGCGATCGTCCAGTGCCGCGCTGTGTACCGCGACCGGTGGCGCATGAGGCCTCAGCTGCCGGCCTGTGGGCTCGGCCAGCGGATACGGCGAAGCGCCAGTGGCCGCGCTGGTGTACGGCAGATAGAGCGTGAAGGTGCTGCCCACGCCGACCTCGCTGCTCAGAGCGATCGCGCCGCCAAGCAGAGTCGCGAGTTCGCGGCTGATCGACAAACCCAGCCCGGTGCCGCCGTAGTTGCGGCTGGTTGATCCATCGGCCTGCGCAAACGCTTCAAAGATGAGTTTGTGTTTTTCCGGCGCAATCCCGATGCCGCTGTCGGCAACAGAGAAAGCGATCACCGCATCGGCCCCGTCCAGGCTGGCGTGCGGCCGGCTCCAGCCGTCAGTAGCTGGGCGGATGTCCAGCCTGACTTGGCCGCTACCCGTGAATTTGAAACTGTTGGCGAGCAGGTTCTTCAGCACCTGCTCAAGCCGATTCGCGTCGCTGCGGATCAGTGCTGGCAACTGCGGGTCCAGGCTGATACTGAATTCGAGATACCTGGCTTGCGCGACATGGCGGAAGTTGCGCTCAACTTGGATGCACAGCCTGGCCAGCGAGACCGCCTCGATAACCACCTCGACCTTGCCGGCCTCGATGCGCGACAGATCGAGGATGTCGTTGATCAGGCGCAGCAGGTCCGAGCCCGACTGGTGCATGATTTCAGCAAAATCAACCTGCTTCGCGGTCAGGTTGTGCTCGCGGTTATCGGCCAGCAAGCGGGACAGGATGAGCAGGCTGTTCAGCGGCGTGCGCAGTTCGTGCGACATATTGGCCAGGAATTCGGACTTGTATTTCGAGGCCAGTGCCACCTGCGCAGCGACGCGCTGTTCCTCGTCGCGGGTGCGGCGCAAGTCCTCGGCATCCTTGCGCGCCGTGATGTCCTCGACGACACCGAACCTGCGCACGCTGCGCCCGTCGGCGTCGTTGACGCTTTTGCTGCGAAGACAGATCCAGCGCACGACCCCATCGGTGCGCCGGATGCGGCAGTCGAAAGTCCAGTCCTCGTGCTGCGCTGTGGCGCGCTGGATGGTTCGGGCCACCTCGGCGCGGTCCTCTTCGATCACGTGACCCAGGAAGGCGTCAGTGGACCACTGCGGCGGCGGCGTGTCGTAGCCGAAAATCTGGAACAGCCTTGGCGAGCGCCAATCGCTGTGGTCGGCCAGTTTGTTTTCCCATGCGCCCAGTTCGGACGTCTCCAGCGCAAAGCGCCAGCGCTCTTCGGCACGCTTCTGTTCGCTGATGTCCTCGGTCGCAATCATGATGCCGCCAATCTCGCCGGGGGCGGCATACCACGGCAGGATCTCCCACTTCCGCCAAACGAGGCCATCGTCGCTGTCGAAACGATCACCAACCGATCTGAAAGATTCGCCAGCCAGGGCGCGGCGATACAGGACTTTGCGCGCCTCGGTCAGATTGGGAAACACATCGAAGTGCGAACGCCCGATCGGGTCTTCACTGAGTTTGTAGTCGAGCAGCCAGCGGCGGCTTACCGCGAGGTAACGCATCGACGGATCAAAGATGGCCAGGGCGGCAGGAGCGCTCTCGAGGAACAGCCGCAGGCGCTGCTCGCTCGTGCGAAGTGCCGCTTCTGCGGCATGGCGTTCGCTGACGTCATGCAGCACCATGCGGCACACCCGCACACCAGCCGGGTCCTGCACGACGCAGGCCGTCAGATGGGCCCAGAAAGGTTTGCCGTCTGACTTCACCAGGCGCAGTTCGCACAGCGCCGGGTGGTCGGTGGCAGGCAGGTTGCTTGCAAAAAGTTGTTGACGCAGCCCGTAGTAAATGTCCTGGTCATCCTTGAAGATGCAGCTGGTCAGCTGCTGACCGACCAGCACGCCCCGGGTCATGCCCAGCAGCGCAGCGGCGGTGAAGTTGGCCTCCAGCACCAGCCCGGGCTCGCTGACGGTGCAATAAGCCACTGGCGCCATGTCGTAAAGGTCGAAGTAACGTTCGCGCGCGGCGTCCAGTTCCTGCTGCGCCCGGCGCAGTTCCTCGTTCTGCATCTCCAGTTCAATCTGGTGTACTTGCAGTTCGTGCAGCATCTGCCGCACTGCTTCGGGCGAAAGGGCCGCGAGGCGTTGCGGCGACAGCTCAGGTTTTTTCCGGAATGCCGATTCGGCCCGCTGGCGCAGCGCCTGCGCTGAGCTTGCCGAATCGCCGGCGGTTGAGAAAGACGGGTTAGCGGCAGGCTTCGGCTTGTCGGTCATGGAGCGGCACCATCACGCTTGCCCGCCGCAGCTGCGTTCGCCCTTTCGGTGCTCGCAATCGCATAGGTCTGCCCGGCCTCATTGCGCATCGCGGTGGCGATCATCGAGACCTCCATCACCGCACCGCCTTTGCTCAAACGTTGGGTGCAATGTGGCTGCAGAATTTCGGCCCGGCTAAGTTCAAGCAGCGTGGCCAACGCTGCCTCGCGCAGCCCCTGAGGGATGCGGTCGCGCAGGTTCATTTGCAGTGCCTCGGCCTCGCTCCAGCCATACATCCGCACCGCGCCCGGGTTCCAGGCCAGGATGTGGCCCTCCAGGTCCTGCACCGTGATGGCATCTTGCGCGTCGCGCTCGACCACTGCCAGATGGAGCAGCATCTCGTCGGCTTTGCGCAGCGCCGCCTCCACCTGCTTGCGCTCGGTGATGTCCTGAAACGCGCCGATCAGCTGGATCGCCCTGCCGTCCTGCATCACCGCGGCGCCATAGGTCCGCACCCAGATGGGCCGCCCCTTCGCCGTCACCAGCGGCACTTCCAGATCCCAGGGCGTGCCGCTTTCGAAGCAGGCTTTGCGCGCGGCCTGCATGGTCGGACGGGCCTCGGGGGCAAAGAAGCTGAGCCCCAGGTCGAAGGTGGGCAGCACGGACGGATCGACCTCGAGGATGCGGCGGGTTTCAAGCGACCAGAAGAGTTTCATGGTCCGCACGTCCAGCTCCCAGCCGCCGACCTTGGCCAATTCACCGGTGCGCTCGAGCAGCTCGGAAGTGCGGGCCAGCGCCGCCTGTGTCCGCACCATCACTGTGACGTCCACAAAAGTGATCACCGCGCCTTCGATCACGTTTTCTTGCGTGCGGTAGGGCTGGATGCGCAGGGTGTAGGACTTGCCCTCCAGGGTGAGTACATTCAGCTCTTTGGGCACCAGGGTGTTGAGCACCGCCTGCACGTCCGCCGCCAGTGCGTTGTAGCCCACCAGATTGGCGACGATGTGGCCCACAGGCCTGCCCACGTCGCTCAGGATCAGGTTGATGATCGAGCTGGCGGCGGGGGTGAAGCGCAGGATGCGCAATTGATGATCCACGAACACGGTGCCGATGCCGGTGCCGGCGAGCAGGTTGCTCATGTCGTTATTGGCGCGCGACAGGTCCACCACCTTGGTTTGCAATTCGTTGTTGACCGTGGACAGTTCTTCGTTGACCGATTGCAACTCTTCCTTGGAGGTCTCGAGTTCCTCGTTGGTGGATTGCAATTCCTCGTTCACCGATTGCATTTCCTCGTTCGAGGATTTGAGTTCTTCGGTGGAGCTTTCCAGTTCCTCATGGGTGCTCTGGAGGTATTCGTCCTTGATGCGCAATTCGTGCTTCAGCGCGGCGATGCTCGCGTCGGTGTCCTGCGTCGAGGTGCCGTCTGCGCCAGCGCTGGCGGGCCCGTGGTGTGGCGGCGCCGGTCCGGCTTCGGCGGCTGGCGCTTCCTCCAGGATCACCAGGTACAGCGGCGACTCGGGCGTCGCGGCCGGGCCGGTCGTCACCGGACGGATGGTCAGGTTCACCGTGATGAAGTGGTGATTGGTTTTGACGCGCAAGTTCGGGGCCCGCACGGTATCTCTGGTGGCCGTGGCTTTATGCAGACTCGTGGTCAGTTCCCGCCGCAACCCTTCGCGGGCCATCTTCAGGATGTTGTTGATGCCCGCCACGCCCGCAGCCAGCTCCAGGAACATCCCGGTGCGGCCGTGCAGATAGAGGATGTCGCCCTGCTCGTTGACCAACGCGCCGGCCGCGACAACCTGCTGCAGCAGCGCGTGTTCCGTCAGGTCGCGCAGTGACCTGCTGCCGCCGCTGGGCGGCTTGGCGGCAGCGCGCGGGAGCGCCGCATCCAGCGCCGACATGGGCGGCAGAAAGCGGCCCAGCGCGGCACGCTGCAGGCCGTGGTCATCCGCCTTGCGCAGATACAGCTTGGCTTTGCGGTCCAACATGGCAAACAGCGCGCCAAAGTCGCCCACGCCTTCGGACGTGCCCAGGAACAGCATGGCGTCCGGGTTCAGCGCGTAATGAAAAAGGGGAATGAGTTTTTTCTGCAACTCCGCGCCCATATAGATCAGCAGGTTGCGGCAACTGATCAAGTCGAGTTTGGAAAAGGGCGGATCCTTGATCACGTCCTGTTCGGAAAAGACCAGCAGGTCGCGAATGCTTTTGTGGATGCGAAAGGCGCTGCCGTCGCCCTCGGCCGTAAAAAAGCGCCCCAGCCGTTCGGGCGAAATGTCGGCCGCGATGCTGGCCGGATAGAGGCCGGCGCGGGCCGTGACAATCGCCCGGCTGTCGATGTCGGTGGCGAAGACCTGCACCGTATAACTTGCCTTCAGCGCCTCCATGCGCTCCACCAGCAAGATGGCGATGGAATAGGCCTCTTCGCCGGTGGAACATCCCGCCGTCCAGACGCGAACCACGGCGCCCGCCGGCTTGCCCTCAAAGAGCTTGGGGATGACCTGCTGCTCCAGCACATCAAAGGCTTCCGCGTCGCGGAAGAAACTGGTGACGCCGATCAACAGATCCCGAAACAGCGCCTCCACCTCGGCCGGTGTCTGCTGCAGAAACTTGACGTAACTGTCGATCGCCTCGATCTGGTGGACGGCCATGCGGCGCCCGATGCGGCGGTCGATGGTGCTCGGCTTGTATTGAGAAAAGTCGTGGCCGGTCTGGGCGCGCAGCAGGATGAAGATTTTCTTCATCGCGTTTTCGGTCTTCGGCGCCAGCACGGCGGCGGAGCGCGGCAGCTTGCCAAAGGCGTGCGCGGCGTAGGCGATCAGCTGGGCCGGCATCTCGGCCGGCGGCAGTTCGTAGTCCACCAGACCGGTGGCGATGGCGCTGCGCGGCATGCCGTCGAATTCGGTCGAGGCGGGGTTCTGGGCCATCACCATGCCACCCTCGCCCTTGATGGCGCGCACGCCCAGCGTGCCGTCGCTGCCGGTGCCGGAGAGCACGATGCCGATGGCCCGCTCACGCTGGTCCTGGGCGAGCGAGCGAAAGAAGAAATCAATCGGCAGGCGCTGGCCGCGCGGCTCGGCCGGTGCCAGCAATTGCAGCGTGCCGTTCAGAAACGCCATGTCGCGGCCCGGCGGGATGATGTAGGCGCAGTTGGGCTGCACGACCATGCCGTCCTCGACCTCGAAGACCTGCATGCGGGTGTAGCGCCGGATCAGGTCGGACAGGATGCTCTTGTGGTCCGGTGCCAGGTGTTGCACCAGCACAAAGGCCATGCCGGGATTGGTGTCGCCAGGCATGCCGACAAAAAACGCCTCAAACGCCGCCAGACCGCCAGCCGAAGCACCAATGCCGACGATGGGGAAGTCTTGGGGAGCAACGGCAGCTGGCGGCTCGTCCTGCTTTGATGATGGGACTTGCGTTGCTATTTGCGTTGCTAATTGCGTTGCTAATTGCGCTGCTGCTTGCGCTGCTGTTTTCGCTGCTGTTTTCACTGCTGCTTGCGCTGCTGCTTGCGCTGTCTTCTGCGCTGACTTCTGCGCCGGCTGCTTGTCCTGTGGCGCCTGCGTCGCGCCGCCAGGCTCGCCCTGCTTGCTGGCTCTCATGTGATTCTCCAAAGTTTTCAGTCCGCGCAGTCGCGCGCCACGCGCACCAGCGCCAGGGCTTGGTTCAGCGCAGCGTCGGCATCCGGCTCAACTCAACAGTCGCCGCTCGCCCAGCAGTTGGGTGCATTCGTCTGCGGGCAACGGGTGGCTGAACAGGAAGCCCTGGATTTCGCACCAGTCCGGGCCGGCAGCAGCAAAGTACTGGCGCAGGAAGACGAGCTGCTCCTGCGTCTCCACGCCCTCGGCAAGCACCGGGATGCCGAGCTCGCGCGAAAGCGCCAGCACCGCAGCGACGATGGCGCGATTGGTGCGATCGTTGCCGATGTTCTGCATGAAGGTCTGGTCAATCTTGATGCGGTCGAACTGAAAGCCCTTCAGAAAACTCAGGCTCGAGCATCCGGTGCCAAAGTCGTCGATCGAGATGCTGACGCCGATAGCCTTCAACTGGTGCAGGCGCGCCAGACAGTCCGCGTCTTCGAAAACGGACGACGATTCGGTGATTTCGAGTTCGAGCCGTCGCGCTTCCAGCCCGGAATCGAGCAGCGCCGCACGCACCGCGACGATGATCGCGTCGCTCTTGAGCTGGCGCGGTGAAACGTTGACCGCCATCGTCTTGCAGTCCAGGCCCGCAGCCAGCCAGTCGCGCGCCTGGCGGCACGCGCACAGCAGCACCCATTCGCCGATCGGCACGATCAGGCTGCTGTCCTCGGCCAAGGGGATGAACTCGGTCGGACCGACCAGCCCCAGCTGTGGGCTCTGCCAGCGCAGCAGCGCCTCGAAACCGCAAAAGCCGCCGTGCTGCAACACCACGCGCGGCTGGTAGTGCAGCACAAATTCGTCGCGCTCAAGGGCGTGGCGCAGGCCGAGCTCGAGCGCGACACGGCGCTGGCTGCGCGCGGCCAGCTCAGTGGTGCAAAAGACGTAGCCGCTGGCCGGCCCGTTCTTGGCCTGGGTGAGTGCGATGTTGGCGGCCTGGAGCAGGCTGGCAGGGCCCTTGCCGTCGTGCGGCGAAGCCGCGATGCCGACCCGGGCCGAGACCGTGACCTCCTGGCCCGACACCCTGAACGGTGCTGCCAGCGCGCCGATCGCGTTGCCTGCGGCGTTGGCGGCGTCGGCAGCGTCAACCAGATCGGGGACCACGATGACGAACTCGTCGCCCTCGAGACGGGCGATCAGCTTGCTGCTGCGCGCCACACCACGCAAACGCGCCGCCGCCTCACGCAGCAGCGCGTCGCCTGCGCTGTGGCCCAGGGTGTCGATCACGCTTCTGAAGCCATCCAGATGGACCAGCGCCACTGCCACGCTGCGGCCGCGCGGCTGGGCGGCGGCCAGCGCGTCGGTCAGGCTGTGCTCCATGGCCAGGCGATTCGGCAGCCCGGTGAGCAGATCGTGCTGGGTCAGGTGGGCAAGCTGCTCGGCGAGTTCGGCCTGGGTCTGCAGGTCGGCTTCGAGCTGGCGGTTCGCGGCGTCCATCGCCGCCGCCTGCACCCGCAGTTCAGCATTGCGGTAGAGCGCGACGAAGACCTCGACCTTCGAGCGCAGCACGGTCGAATCAATGGGCTTGAACAGGTAGTCAACCGCGCCCGCTTGATAACCCTTGAGCAGCATGGCACCGTCAGGGGAATGGGCCGTGACGAAGATGATCGGGGTGCGGCTGGAGCGCTCGCGCTGGCGGATCAGCGTCGCAGTCTCGTAGCCGTCCATGCCCGGCATCTGCACGTCCAGCAGGATCAGCGCGAAGTCGCGCTGCAGCACAAGGCGCAGCGCTTCCGCGCCCGAGCCGGCGCGCACCAGCTCGATCGCGGTGTGGTCGAGCATGGCCTTGAGCAGGTACAGATTGGTGGGGTTGTCGTCCACCATCAGGATCGCCGGGAGCGTGCCCATTGGGATGCCTTTGCGCTGCACGCTGCGGTATTCGCCAAGAGCCACTGAGGGACCTCTTCGTGGCTCTTGGCGGCCCGGCGTGCTCATGTTCGGATTTTTGTTGGATCTCGCCGCGCTGGCCTGCCGGCTGCGACTGAGTATCGCGCATGGGTCTGGCGGAATCGGCATGCTGTTGCACTTCTCCTGACTCTGGTCGCGGCCCAGGCCACGCAGAAGACTCGCCCGTTCAGCGTTGCTCACGCCAAAGGCTAGCGTGCGAATTCTGCGGTGCCTGGCGAACCCGACGACGGCTTCGGCAATCACTGCGTCATACCCGTTAGCGGGTACGTCCGCAATGAACGAGGGGGGCGAGTGTCGGCAGCAAATGAGCTGTCCGGCCCAAGGCGAATTCGATGCCGGGTTGCGCAAGCAGCGCGCCCATCGCCACCAATTTGCCCTGCTGCAGCCCCGCGCGGTGGACGCCGCCAGCGCGGTCAGGCATTGCGCAAGATCGTTGCGGCCGACGTTGACGGACGTGTGCTGCTGGCGCTGGCCGACGATGAAATCTGTTTCGCGAAGCGACATCGAGCCAATGCCTCGCAACTGTGCCGTTGCGAACGGCGTGTCGTTGGTCTGTGCCGCTGAAGTTTGCCGCCTTGCGTCCCGAACTACCTGATTGCCGGTATTCAGCTACACCGCTCGTGCGCGGCGCAAGGCTTTAGATTCCCAGCCTGTGTCGATAGCGGATGGTCTGGCCAAGGCCGGCCATTGGGCGGCCATTGGGCGGCCCTGACGCCGCAGTGGTGGTCAGCCAGGTCCGCAACACCGACGCGCCGCGCCTGGAAGTCTTCCGCGACGACGCGCTGGCCTGTGGCCACCAGTGGCCTTCACCAGGAGCAGCACTCTGTGATGCGATCGACCAGAGCCAGGAAGTGGTGAAGGCTGCGCAAGGCCGGCTCGCCGGCTGAGGACCGGCGGGTTTGGCGAAGCCCCGTTTCTCGCCAGCGTTCGCACGCGGCCTGCGCCCCCAAGCAGACCGAACGCAGGGCGCCGAACCCGAAGCCCAGGTGAAGGTGTCGATGAGCCAGGGCGTCGGCGCATCGGGCGGCTCTGGGCAGCAGCATCGGTTTCACATTCAAGGCAAGGGCTTGCCAGATGCACCGGCAAGCCCAGGCCGAAGCTGCGGAATCAGACTGCCTCAGGCCGCGATCGGCCGGGCCAGCGCCGCCAGCACCTGCTCCGGCGTGAACGGCACCGCACGCAGCCGCGCGCCGGTGGCGTCGAACACCGCGTTGGCGATGGCTGCCGGTATCGCGCAGGCGGTGGGCTCGCCGGCACCCCAGCTGGGTTCGCCGGGGCGGTCGATCAGGTCCACTTCCACACG
The DNA here is from genome assembly GCA_031403895.1 of Rubrivivax sp. Classification (GTDB taxonomy): domain Bacteria; phylum Pseudomonadota; class Gammaproteobacteria; order Burkholderiales; family Burkholderiaceae_C; genus Rubrivivax. The sequence goes on from JANNGN010000022.1 coordinate 23,295, forward strand.
CGGCACCTGGTCGTGGCGCAGGATGGGGTAGCTGAGCCAGTCGGTCGAGGTGACCTTTTTGCGGTCCCAGCGCACCTGCTCCATCAGGCTGCGGCTGACAGTCTGGATGACGCCGCCTTCGACCTGGTTCATCGTGCCGTCGGGGTTGATGAGCTGGCCGCAGTCGTGTGCCACGCAGATCCGCGCAACACGAATCTCGCCGGTCTTGCGGTTCACCGCCACTTCGGCCACTGCGGCCACATAGGTGGTGGTGTTGTTGTAGCGCAGGTAGGTGACGCCGCGGCCGCGCGCGATGTCGCCGCTGCCGGCGGCGGTGTTGATGCCCACGCGCGGCTGCCAGCCGGCGCGCTGCATCACCTTGTTCAGCACCGCCACGCCGCGTACGTCCTTCAGAACGCGCAGCCGGTATTCGGCCGGGTCTGCCTTGGCGGCGAAGGCCAGTTCGTCAATGAAAGACTCATTCGCATAGCTGTTTTCGATGCGCCCCGGGCTGCGCAGGTGCGCGCTGCGGAAGAAGGCCTGCTCGACGTGCCGCGTGTTCACGCGCACGTTGGGCAGCGCATAGCCGATGCCGCTGTTCTGGAACAGGAAGCCGACCCAGTTGCCGGGTTTGGGCAAGCCCGTCTCGGTGGCCGCCAGCAGCGGAAAGTCCAGCGGCTTGAAAGCCACGATGTGGTTCAGCGCGATCCAGAAGTCGCTGCTCCAGGCCACCACGTTGCCCTGCTCGTCCAGGCCCGCCTCGAAGTCCATCGAGCGCGGCGGGCTCTTCGGCGCACGCGCCGTTTCGTCGGCACGCATCCACTGAACTCGGACGGTATGCCCCGTGAGCGTGGCGATGAGCGCGGCGTCGGCCGACGCGTCTTCGTGGCCGTTGCGGCCGTAGCAGCCTGCGCCGTCCAGGTACAGCACGCGGATGCGGTCCTTCGGCACGCCGGCAATCGGCGCCAACTCGTCCACCAGCGAATGGGTCGCCTGTGAGGCCGACCACACCGTGAGCTGGCCGCCCTTGAATTCGGCGACCGAACACGAAGGGCCCAGCGACGCGTGAGTCTGCACCGCGAAGTCATAACGCGCCTTCACGCGGCGTGGTGCGGCGGCCAGCGCCACTTCGGCATCGCCCACCTTCTGCGTCACGTCCTGCTTGGCCACCGGGCGCGAGCGCCAGTGGTCGAACACGGTGGCTTGATCGGGCAGGCCGGTGCCTTCGCCCCACTGCACCTTCATCGCGCGCATGGCCTTGATGGCGCCCCACTCGGTCTTCGCCAGCACGGCCAGGAAGTCGCCCTTGCGCACGGTCTGCACAAAGCCGCCGACCTTCTTCGCCGCGCTGTCGTCAAAACTCTTCAGCGGCGCGCCCAGGTCGTCGGGCCGCAGCACGCGGGCATGCAACATGCCGGGCAGGCGGAAATCGTGCATGTACGGGAATTCGCCCGTTAGCTTGGCAGGGATGTCCACGCGGGCGATCGACTTGCCGACCACCTTGTAATCAGCGGCCTTCTTCAGCGTCACCTTCGGGTCAACCTTCAGCGCCAGCGGCTGCTCGGCCACCAGTGCGGCATAGCCGATGCGCTTGGCCGGGTCGGCTTTCAGGAATACGGCACCGTCCACCACCACCAGGTCGGCAACGGGTGCGCTGAGCTTGGCAGACGCGCGCTCCACCAGCGCGGCGCGCGCGGTGGCGCAGGCGCGGCGCAACTCGGCGCCGCCTTGCGAGATGGTGAGATTGGCACCGGTGATCCACTGGTCGGGCGTGGTGGCGGTGTCGCCCATCACCATCGTGATCTTGTCGAAGGGCACGTCCAGTTCGTCGGCCGCCATCTGCGCCAGCGCGGTGCGCGTGCCGGTGCCGAGATCGACCTTGCCGACGTGTACGGTGACCGTGCCGTCGCGGTGGATGGCGACGAAGCTCTCCACCAAGTCCTTGGCCACAGCTTTGGGCGGTGAGAGTGGCGCTGCCGTGGCGGCCTTCGCTGCGGCGTGGAAGTTGAAGCCGACGACGAGCGCGCCCGTGGTGGCGGCGGTGTGGGCCAGGAAATTTCTGCGCGTGGTGTTGGTGTTCATGTGCGTCCCCTTCAAGCCGTGACCGGCTGGCCCGACGCGCGCTGCACCGCGCGCACGATGCGCTGGTGTGTGCCGCAGCGGCACAGGTTCATCGCCAGGCCTTCGCGGATCTGTTGTTCGCTGGGCCTGGGCGTGCGCTTCAGCAAGTCGGCCGCCTGCATCACCATGCCGTTGATGCAGTAACCACACTGCGCCGCCTGCTCGTCGATGAAGGCCTGCTGCAGCGCCGAGGGCTTGGCGGTGCTGCCCAAGCCTTCCAGCGTGGTGACCTTCTTGCTGCCCAGCGCCGACACCGGATAACTGCACGAGCGCACGGCCTGGCCGTCCACATGCACGGTGCAGGCACCGCACTGGCCCACGCCGCAGCCGAACTTGGGGCCGTTCACCTCCAGCTGGTCGCGCAGCACGTAGAGCAGCGGGCTGTCGGGCTCGGCTTCAGCGCGTCGGCGCTGGCCGTTCAGGTGGATGTCATAGCGGGCCATGTGTGTCTCCTCGTTGTCGTGGGGGAATCAGGTTGCGGCCGCTTCGCGTGTCAGGGCACGGGCACGGATCTGCTCGAAATCAGCCGGCGGCGCATGGCGCTGCCAGCGCGGGCCGGCGCGACCGACGGCGCTGGGCAGGTCGTGGCCCAGCAGCGCGTGCAGCTGCGCCGATGCGCCGGCCAGGCCTGCCACTGTCAGGCCGCACTCAAAGCCGAGGCAGGTCAGCAGGTGAACCACATCTTCGGTGGCGACGTTGCCGCTGGCGCCCGGCGCATAGGGGCAGCCGCCGATGCCGCCCAGCGACGCGTCGAAGCGTGTGATGCCGGCTTGCAGCGCGGCGAACACATTCGCGCCACCCAGGCCGCGCGTGTCGTGGAAGTGAGCCGTGAATTCGAGGCGCGGGTGCGCGGCCTGCACGGCCCTGCACAAAGCCAGCACCTGACCGGGATCGGCCATGCCGGTGGTGTCGCACAGCGTCAAACGCTGCACGCCCAGGTCGGCGAATCGGCGCGTCCAGTCCAGCACCGTGGCGGCGGGCACTTCGCCTTCCATCGGGCAGCCGAAGGCACAGGACAAAGAGACGTTGACGGCGGTGCCGGCCTGTTGCGCCAGACGCGTCACCTCAGCCAGCGAGCGATAGGACTGCGCCTGCGTCATGCGCAGGTTGGCCAGGTTGTGCGTGGCGCTGGCCGACATGACGAGGTTGAATTCGTCGGCCCGGCCGTCGATGGCGCGCTCTGCGCCGCGTGCGTTGGGCACGAGCGCGGTGTACACCACACCGGGCTCGCGGCGAATGCGGCGCATCACCTCTTCGGCATCGCGCAGCGCGGGAATGGCGGTGGGCGAGACGAAAGAGGTGACTTCGATCTTGGCGTAGCCGAGCAGGGACAGCTGGTCCAGCCACGCGACCTTGTCGTCGGTCGGCACGAAGACAGATTCCATCTGCAGGCCGTCGCGCGGTGCGACTTCGTGGATGGCGATGCGGGGTTGTGCAGCAGTGTTCATGCGAGTTGATCGTCGTTGGCGGCGCGCAGCGGCCAGCCGATGTGCCCCAGCACACTGTCGTTATGCTGACCGAGCCGCGGTGCGGGTGCGCGCAGCCGCCCGGGCGTGGCTGCGAGCTTGGGCACGATGCCGGGCACCAACAGCGGCCGGCCTTCGGCGTCGGCGGTCTGCACCACCATCTGGCGCGCCAGGTACTGCGGGTCGGTGGCGATGTCGGCCACGCTGTAGATGCGGCCCACGGGCACGCCTGCCGCGTCGAGCACTTTGATGACCTCATCGATGGGCCGCTGCAGCGTCCAGGCCTGAATTGCGTCGTCGATCTCGGCCACGCGCGCGACGCGGCCGTCGTTGCGCGCCAGGCCGGCGTCGGCGCCCAGGTCATCGCGGCCGATTGCCGCCATCAGCCGGCGGAAGATGCTGTCGCCATTGCCCGCCACCAGCACATAGGCGCCGCCTTTGCAGCGGTAGGCATTGCTGGGTGCGATGCCTGGCAGCGCGCTGCCGGCCGCGCCGCGCACGGCACCGAAGGCGTCGTACTCGGGCAGCAGGCTTTCCATCACGTTGAAGACACTCTCGTACAGCGCCACGTCGATCATCTGGCCCTGGCCGCCATTCACTTCGCGGTGGCGCAGCGCCATCAGCACGCCGATCACGCCGTGCAGCGCCGCCAGCGTGTCGCCGATGCTCACGCCCACGCGCACCGGCACGCGACCGGGCTCGCCCGTCAGGTGGCGCAGGCCGCCCATCGCTTCACCCAGCATGCCGAAACCGGGCTTGCTGCGGTAGGGGCCCGTCTGACCGTAGCCGCTGATGCGCAGCATGATGAGCTTGGGGTTGGCCGCGTGCAGCGCGTCCCAGCCCAGGCCCCAGCCTTCGAGCGTGCCGGGCTTGAAGTTCTCGATCAGCACGTCGGCCTCAAGCGCCAGCGCGCGCACCGCCGCCTGGCCTTTAACGCTGCGCAGGTCCAGCGCCACCGAGCGTTTGTTGCGCGACTGCACTTCCCACCAGACCGAGGTGCCTTCGCGCAACAGGCGCCACTTGCGCAGCGGGTCGCCGCCATCAGCGGGCTCGATCTTGATGACGTCGGCGCCAAAGTCGGCCAGCGTCTTGCCAGCGAAAGGCCCGGCGATGAGCTGGCCGAGTTCCAGCACGCGCAGTCCGTGCAGGGCGTCTTGGGTCGGCAACATGCTCGCGGCCTTCAGTAGCGGCCCGACAGCAGCGAACCCGCATTCGGCGCACTCGCCGTCAGGTTCAGCGCCTTCAGCATGCGCCAGGTGGTGCAGACGGAGGACGACACCACCGGCAGGCCGAGCCGATCTTCCACCGGCTGCACCGACGCCAGCGACGGCATCTGCACGCAGGCCGATATCACCACCGCGTCGCAGTTGGCGATGTTCAGCTTGCGGCTGATCTCGATCGGCGCGCGCGGGTCCCGCGCACCGACTTCGAGGTTGTCGCTGATCTCCAGCGACATCGCGTCCAGCACTTCAATGCCTTCGTGTTCGATGTAGTCCACCACCAGCGCGGTCAGCGGCTTCATGTACGGCGCCAGCAGCGCGATCTTCTTCGCGCCCAGCGCCTGCAGGCCTTCGACCAGCGCACCGGCGCTGGTGACGACTGGCGCGGCGCCTTCGTTTTCCAGCGTCAGCGCACGCAGCCGCGCCTCCGACACACGGTGGTAGCCGCGGCCCATGCTCATGATGGCCACCAGGCAGGCGTAGCCCAGCACATCGACGCGCGCGTCGCTCAACTCCAACGCGCAGCGGTCGCTGTCGGCGTCCATCTTGGCCAGCTCTTCCTTCGTCACATGCTTCATGCGCATGCGCGCCGAGTGGAAGGTGAAGCGCTCGGGCAGCATGCCTTCGCGCGAGCGCAGCATGGCCGGGATCTCGGTCTCCATGGTGGTGTTGGAACTGGGCACGATCTGGCCGATGCGGTGGTGGATGCGGGACATGGCGGGGTTCTCAGTCGAGAGCTTCAAACGGCGCGTAGCTGCACGCACCAAGCAGGCGCCGCGGAACCGGCTTTGCCGGGCCGCTGGGGCCGCCCCCTTGAGGGGGCAGCGCCGCAGGCGCGGTCGGGGGTGGGCTTAGTCCGCGTTGATGTTCTTGGCCTTGATGACCTGGCCCCAGTACGTGGTTTCGCGCTGCACCAAGGCCGCGAGTGCATCGGGGCCGAGGTAGCGGATCTCGATGCCGGTGCGGTCGGCGACCATCTTGGCTTCAGGCGTGGCGAGCGCGGTCTTCACTTTCTCGGTTAGCAGCTGCACCACCGCTGGCGGCGTGCCGGCCGGCGCAAAGAGGCCAACCCAGGCTTCAAGCTCAAAGCCAGTCAGGCCTGCTTCTGCCGTGGTCGGCACAG
>JANNGN010000023.1:0-32404 GCA_031403895.1 Rubrivivax sp.
CCCGCCGCCACCAGGCCGTGGTTGGCCAGCAGGCAGGCATCGCGGTCTTGCAGCGCCTGGCCCACGGCTTCAGACAGCGCTTCGGTGCCGAAGGTGAAGTACGGCACCAGCGGCACCGAATCACCCCCGGCCACCGCCACCATGTAGTGGAATGCCGGCAGCGGCCGGCGCAGGCAGGCCAGTGCGGCGGCGTGGGTGGAGTGGGTGTGTACGACGGCGTTCAGGTCGGGCCGCGCCAGGTACGCTGCCTGGTGGAAATGCCATTCCGACGATGGCTGCCAGTCGCCCCGCACGCTGCCCTCAAAGCCCACCCACACCAGGTCCTGCGCGCGCAGTCCGTCGGCGCCCATGCCGGTGGGGGTGATCAACATCCCCGGGCCGTGACGGGCACTGACGTTGCCTGTGCTGCCCCGGTTCATGCCCAGCGCGTCGAGCCGCTGCACGGCGGCGACGAGCGCACTGCGCAGTTCGGTTTCGGGCACGTCTTCGGTCACGTCTTCGGGCATGGTTGCTTCTCCATCAGCGCACGCAGCGCGGTTTCATCGGCAGCCACGAGACCGCGCTCGGTGATGAGCCCGCTGACCAGCCGCGCAGGCGTGACATCGAAAGCCGGGTTGGCGGCGCGCGTGCCCTCGGGCGCAATGCAGACCTCCACCACGTCGCCAGCCGCCGTGCGCCCATGCAGGTGCGTGACTTCGCGCGCGCTGCGTTCTTCGATCGGTATCTGCGCCAGGCCGTCGTGCAGCTTCATGTCCAGCGTCGATGTGGGCATGGCAACATAAAACGGCACGCCGTTGTCAAAGGCCGCCAGCGCCTTCAGGTAGGTGCCGATCTTGTTGCAGACATCGCCGCGCGCGGTGACGCGGTCGCAGCCGACGATGCACAGATCAACTTGCCCACGCTGCATCAGGTGCCCGCCAGCGTTATCAGCCACCAGCGTGTGCGGCACGCCGGCCTGGGCCAGTTCCCACGCCGTCAGGCTGGCGCCCTGGTTGCGCGGCCGTGTTTCATCAACCCACACATGCACGTCGATGCCCGCCGCATGGGCCTGGTAAATGGGCGAGGTGGCGGTGCCCCAATCGACGGTGGCCAGCCAGCCTGCGTTGCAGTGCGTGAGCACGTTCACAGGCCCCGGCTTGCGCAAGGCCACGGCCTGCAGCAGCGCCAGGCCATGGTGGCCGATGGCTTCATTGACGCGCACATCTTCTTCGGCGATGGCATCTGCCGCGTCCCACGCCAGTTGTCTGCGTGCGCCCGGCGCGGCCGGCCGCAGCAGCGCCAGCATGCGGTCCAGCGCCCACATCAGATTCACGGCGGTGGGCCTGGATTCGCGCAGTTTCAGCGCGGCGGTTTCGAGCGCGTCGTCGGACGCGTCGGCATTGCATTGCAGCGCCAGGCCATAGGCGGCGGTGGCGCCGATCAGCGGCGCGCCGCGCACCCACATGTCGCGGATGGCGGTCACGACGGCCTGCACCGTTTGCAGCCTTTCGGTGTGCAGGCGGTGCGGCAGCAGGCGCTGGTCGATCACCACCACCGCGCTGCGCTGGCTCTCAGCGCGCAGCGGGAGCAGGGCTTGGCCGGCGACCTTCAAGAGCGCCTCATGACGCTGGCTTCAGCACACGCCCGGCAATGCCCTGCAGCTTGGCCACCAGCGCCGGGTCGCGCGCTTCGGGCGCGGTGATGAGCGCAAAGCTCAGCGCCTGGCGGCAAGCGCAAGCCACCGCAGAAGTGTCGGCGCTGATCGTGCCGGCAAGCCCGGCCACCAGCGTCTTGGCGGCCTGCGCGTTGCTCAGCAGCACCTTGATCACGGCGTCCACCGTCACCGCTTCATGCCCGCTGTGCCAACAGTCAAAGTCAGTGACCATGCTGACCGAGCAATAACAAAGCTCGGCCTCGCGCGCCAGCTTGGCTTCGGGCATGTTGGTCATGCCGATGACGCTGGCGTTCCAGCTGCGGTAGAGCTGCGATTCAGCCAGCGTCGAAAACTGCGGCCCTTCCATCGCCAGGTAGGTGCCGCCGCGCACGTGTGGCACGCCCATTGCGGCAAGCGCGGCCTGCACGTGGTCGCCCAGGCGCGGGCACACGGGCTTGGCCATCGACACATGCGCCACCATGCCGGTGCCGAAGAAGCTCTTGGCGCGCGCAAAGGTGCGGTCGATGAACTGATCGACGATGACGAAGGTGCCCGGCGGCAGGTCGGCGCGCAGCCCGCCCACCGCCGACACCGACAGCACGTCGGTGGCGCCGATCTGCTTGAGTGCCGCTACATTGGCGCGGTAGTTCACTTCGGAAGGCGGGATGCGGTGGCCCCGGCCGTGACGCGGCAGGAAGGCCAGTTCAGCGCCGTTCAAGCTGCCGCAAAAGACCTGGTCCGAGGGCTCGCCCCACGGCGTGGCAATGGTTTCCCAGCGCGTGTTGCTCAGGCCCGGCAAGTCGTAGAGGCCGCTGCCGCCGATGATGGCCAGGAGGGGTTGGGTCACGGATGTTTGTCCTTGTTCTTGAAGAGGCGCTTCGGTGCCATGTCCGACACCGACGATTCCACCAGGTCTTTCAGCACCGCCATGTCCACATCAGCCAGGCGCTTGAGGTACAGGCAGACCTTGCCGGTCTTGTGTTTTCCCAGCTCTGCCAGCAGCGCCTGGTAGCGGTCGAAGCCGGGCACGATATAGACCGTGAGGTCATTCTTGCGCGGCGAGAAACCCACCACCGGCGACTCGCCCGTGCTGCCGTTGGCCAGTGCATAGCGGTAGCTGCCAAAGCCGACGATGGCGCTGCCCCACAGGCAGGCCTTCTCGCCGGTGGCGCCCTCCATCAGCCTGAGTAGCGCGTAGCAGTCGGCGCGGCGGCTTGGCTCAGCCACGGCCGCGATGAAATTCTCGACGCTGGCCGTGGTGGCAACAGTCTTTGGCGACGACTGGCTCATGAGTGAGAGCCTGCGAAGTCTGGCGCATGGTGCTGCTGATCCAGCACCGCAACCTTGGCGCCTGCGCCGGCGAGCGCACTGACGCGGCGCGGTGACTCGGCTTTCAGCCGGTGGTCCGACCACACCTGGCGCCAGCGCCGTGCGCCCGGCAGCCCGTTGCGCAAACCCAGCATGTGGCGCGACGCGTGCGACCAGGGCACACCCTGCGCGGCCAGCTGCTCCATGTAGTCAACGTAGCCCTGCTCGACCGCGTCGCGTGAGGCGCCCACGCCGGCTGCGCCGAAGAAGCGCGCATCCCAGCCCGCCATGGCGAAGGGCTCGTGGTAGGCATGGCGCCCCACCATCACGCCGTCCACATGCTGCAGGTGCAGCGCGATGGCGGCGTCGTCAACGATGCCGCCGTTGAGCACGATGGTGAGTTGTGGAAATTCGGCTTTCAGCCGCCAGGCCAGGTCGTGGCGCAGCGGCGGCACTTCGCGGTTCTCCTTCGGGCTCAAGCCCTTCAGCCAGGCATTGCGTGCATGCACGATGAAGACCTCGCAGCCACCGCGAAGCGCCACCGTGCCGACGAAGTCGCGCATGAAACCGTAGTCCTCGACGCGGTCGATGCCAATGCGGTGTTTCACCGTCACCGGCAGCGGGGTCGCGTCGCGCATCGCCTTCACGCAGTCGGCCACCAGTTCGGGCTCGGCCATCAGGCAGGCGCCAAAAGCGCCGCGTTGAACGCGTTCACTCGGGCAGCCGCAGTTGAGGTTGACCTCGTCGTAGCCCCACTGTTCGGCCAGCTTCGCGCAAGCCGCCAAGTCGGCGGGTTCACTGCCACCGAGTTGCATCGCGACCGGGTGTTCTTCGTCGCTGAAGTCCAGATGCCGTGGCACATCGCCGTGCAGCAGCGCGCCAGTGGTCACCATCTCGGTGTACAGCCGCGTGTGGCGCGTCAGCAGGCGGTGGAAGTAGCGGCAATGGCGGTCGGTCCAGTCCATCATTGGGGCTGTACACAGACGCCAGGGGTTAAGTGGTTGATTTGATTGCACTAACTTTTTCTCTGTCGGTCCACACTTTGGTGGCACCGACGGCGTCGATGTGTCCACAGCCGGATTCCCACTTGTGCATGGTACTGAATGAGTTTTAAACCATGACCTGGCCGCAGACTGCGCCGCCGACGGCATCTACGAGTTCATGTTCTGCGCCCCGCCGCTGCCCATCACCAAGGGCTGCGGCTCGCCGATCAACCCGATGGCGATCAAGCAACGCCGCCGCGCGGGCGGCCACGGGCAGCGGCGTGACCGAATACTTTGCCGGCCGCGATGCCTGCAACGTGGCGGCTACGCTCGGCCTGTCGCCGGGCGGTGACTTGTAGCCATCGGCCGCTACTTCAGCCGCAACATCAACCGCAAAATCAGCCGCAACGACAGACGCAACTTCAGCCGCAACCTCGCCCGCCACGCCATGAGCTGGACCACCCCTCCCCACGTCACGCTGCGCCGCGAGCGGCACTTCGGCGACCGTGTGCCGGCCTGCCTGGCCGACCGCCCGGCCAGCCCCTACGCCGCCTTCGAGCAGGCTGTGCGCGAGCGCCCAGAGGCCGAGGCGCTGGTGATCGACACCCAGCGCTGCAGCTATGCCGCGCTGGACGCCCATGCCGCGCGCGTGGCGGCCAGCCTGGCGGCGCGCGGCGTGGGCGCGGGTGATCGCATCGCGCTGTGGCTTAACAACCGGCTCGAATTCGTGACGATGCTGCTGGTGGCATGGCGCCTGGGTGCCATCGTGGTGCCGATCGGCGCCCGCCTGCAAGGCCCCGAGGTGGCCTACATCGTGCAGCACTGCGGCGCCGTGGTGCTGGTACACGAGGCGGCGCTGGCCGGCCGCCTGCCGGATGCAATCGATACACCTTCGCTGGCCCTGCGCGTGTCCGCCGGCGGTGCGGTTGACGGCAGCGAACCCTACGAGGCGCTGGCCCAGGGGCTACCCGTGATGGCCCGGCCGCTGCGGGAGGACGGTGTCGCCGCCATCCTCTACACCTCCGGCACCACCGGCCGGCCCAAGGGCGCCATGGTCACGCACCTGAACCTGGTACACGCGATGCTGACCTACCAGCACGCGATGGCGATGGGCCCCGAGGACCGCACGCTGATGGCGGTGCCCGCCAGTCATGTCACCGGCCTGACCGCCAACATCCTGCTCGCATGGGCGGCACAGTGCGCGCTGATCGTGATGCCCGAGTTCAAGGCCGGTGCCTTTCTGGAACTGGCGGCGCGCGAGCGCATGAGCCACACCGTGATCGTGCCGGCCATGTACAAGCTGTGCCTGCTGCAACCCGAGTTCGCACGCCACGACTTGTCGCACTGGCGCGTGGGTGGCTATGGCGGCGCACCGATGGCCGAGGCCACCATCGCCGCGCTGGCCGGGGCGCTGCCACGCCTCGGCCTGTACAACATCTACGGCTCCACCGAGACCACCGGCCCGGTGACCCTGCTGCCGCGCGAGCTGGCGGCGCAGCGGGCCGATTCCACCGGCTGGGTCGTGCCCACGGCCGAGATCGTGGTGATGGACGAGGACGGCCGCGAGGTTGCGCCCGGCGCGGCCGGTGAGCTGTGGATCCGCGGGCCGATGGTGGTGCCGGGCTACTGGGCCAACCCCGAGGCCACGCAGCAGGGCTTCGTGGCGGGCTACTGGCGTTCGGGCGACGTGGGCTCGATCGACGCCGAGGGCTTCGTGCGGGTGTTCGACCGCCTGAAGGACATGCTCAACCGCGGCGGCTACAAGATCTACAGCGTGGAGGTCGAGGACGTGCTGCTGCAGCACCCCGCAGTGGTGGAAAGCGCCATCGTCGGCAAGCCCTGCCCGGTGCTGGGCGAGCGCGTGCATGCCTTCGTCTGCCTGAAGCCCGGCTTTGCCGCCGATGCCGCACTGTCCGACGCGTTGCGCCGCCACTGTGCCGAACGCCTGGCCGACTACAAGGTGCCCGAGAGCCTGACGCTCGGCCACGCCACGCTGGCGCGCAATGCGAACGGCAAACTGCTCAAGCGCGAGATGCGCGCCCAGATGCAGAACGAAGGAGTGAAGACATGAGTGAAAGCCTGAAGGGCAAGGTGGCGCTGGTCACCGGTGGTGCGGGCGGCATCGGCCGCGGCATCTGCGAGGTGCTGGCGGCCGAGGGTGCCAGCGTGATCGTCGGCTACAACCGATCGCGCGACGAAGCTGCGGCGCTGGTCGATCGGCTGCCGCATCCTGCAGCGGGCCACCTCGCGCTGGCGGTGCCGGTGACCGATTCCGCCGCGCTTGCCGCACTGGCTGTTGGCTTGGCGCAGCGCCCCTGGCGACTGGACATCCTGGTCAACTGCCACGGCACCACGCGCTTTGTGGCGGCGCAGGATCTCGACGCGCTGGACGACGAGCTGATCGACCGCGTGCTCGCCACCAACGTGCGCGGCACCTTTGCCACGGTGCGCGCGCTGCGCCCGTTGCAGGCGCGGGACGGCACCGGCCTGGTCGTCAACATCTCGTCGATCGCGGCCACGCTGCCGATCGGCAGCAACATCATGTACTGCGCCTCCAAAGCGGGGGTGGACACGCTCACGAGGTCGCTGGCGCTGGCGCCGGCGCCGCAGATCCGGGTGGTGTCGGTGTCGGGGGGCTGGTGCTCACCGAATCGGCAAAGCAGTTCGACCCCGCGTTCCTGGATGGCCATGTGCAGCGCACGCCGCTCAAGCGCCTGAGCACGCCCGAGGACATCGGCCGCAGCGTGGTGGCGCTGGCCACGCTCCTGAGGGCCGTCACCGGCGTCATCCTGCCGGTGGATGCGGGGCGCAGCCTGAGCTGACGCCATGGCCGAGGTCACGCCAGCCCTCCCGATCGAGCCGCTGCGCGACGACGAGACGGCACCCGGCTGTCGAACCTTGTCTGCGCGCCGTTGGCCGAGGTGCTGGCCGAGGTGATGGCCGAGGTCATGGCCGAGGTCATGGCCGAAGTGATGGGCCTCGTGCCGTCGCTGCGATGAACGAGCTGCCCGAACTGCTGAGTGCCGCGCGGCGCTTCGAAAGCCCTGTCGACGTTGCGGCCCATGTGGGCCAGAACGTGTGCGTCAGCGCCTGGGCGCTGGTGGATCAGCAACGCATCGACACCTTTGCGTGGACCACTGGCGACTTCCAATGGATTCACATCGATCCCGCACGCGCCGCTGCCCAGTCGCCCTACGGCGGCACCATCGCGCATGGCTTTCTCACGCTGTCGCTGCTGGGCCAGTTCTTTGAGGCCTTTCTGTCGTACGCGCTGCCCTTCTGCGACATGGGCCTCAACTACGGGCTGAACCGCGTCCGCTTCACCCACCCCGTGCGCAGTGGCAGCCGGGTGCGTTGCCGGCTGCAGCTGGACAAGGTGGAGGCTGTGCCGCACGGGCTGCAACTCACCTTTGGCGTGACGATCGAAATCGAAGGCGAAGAGCGCCCCGCCTGTGTCGCTGAATCGGTGGTGCGGCGCCTGTTTCCGCGCGCGGTGTGAGATTGCCCCTGGAATCCGATCCCCCACAGTCACGAATTGACTTGCAGGGCCTGCGCGGCAAGCCGGTTGGCGCAGTCCGCAGCAGGAAGACGCCAGCGTGTACCTGCCCCCGCAGCAGGCGCGCTTCAGCGCCTGAGCCGCAGCGCGCTGATGCCCAGCAGGCCCAGCGCCCACAGCGCCAGCGAGGTCGGCTCGGGCACCGCGCCGACCGCCACGTTGGGGCCCTGGAAAGTCACCCCGATGACGTTGCCCAGGTCGTCCGAAAACGGGAACGACGGGCTCTCGCTCAGTTGCACCAGGCTGTTGCCGATCGCCCTGGCGCTGAACTGCCGCGTCGCGATGCTGAAGTCGCCTGTCGGCAGCACGGCCCTGAAGCTGTTGAAGAAGACATCGTGCAGTCTGCCCAGCGTGTTGTCGATCCGGCCGTTGCTGCTGATGAACTCCCACACCACGGTGTTCACGCTGACGCTGGTGAGTGACAGCACGCCGGGGTCGAAGCTGAGGTTGAAGCCGCCGCCGACCACGTTGTCGATGAAGCCGCTGCCGCGCACCTGCACGGCAAAGCTTTCGCCGATGTTGAGGTCGGCACGGCTCTGGCCGCTGCCGCCGAAGGCCGCTTTCACCAGGGCGAGGTCGATGCTGTTGACGAAACCGTCGTTGTTGACCGTGCCGTCACCCGAACCAACGCGCAGCGTGAAGTTGCCGACATGGCCGCCCAAGGCGATGCTGCCATTGCCGTCCACGTTGATCAGCGTGCGGCCGATCACGCGCCCGTTGGCGGGGTCGATGGCCACCGCAGTCACCATCTCCGGTGGCGCCATGTTCTGCGGACAGCCGACGCAAGGCTGGCGCGGCACGTTGATGAACGCGGTGTCGCGCAGCACCGACAGGTTGATGGTGCTGAAGTTCCACGGCGGCGAGACACGCAACTTGACAGTCGGGTCGCCGAGCAGGATGTGGATGCTCAGCTGGTGGCGCAGCCCTTCCACGCCGACGACGGCGCCGTTGTCGCTGGGGTGCAGGTTGCTGGTGCTGCCGGCGTCAACAGCAGCCATGTAGGCGCGGCCGTGGTTGAGCACATCACCCAGGCGGCGCACCGGCTGGGTGCCGCCAAAGCCAGGCGCCAGACCCGGGAAGATGGCATCGAAGCGCCCGATCGTCAGGTGGCCGTTGTCAACGGTGCTGCTGTTGCAGGTGTCGCCGATGACTGCCAGCGCGCCGTCGGCCTTGCGCACGAAGGCTTCGGCCCAATAGACGCTGCCGACGCTGGGGCCAAGGCCGCCACCGACCTTGTTGGGCGCCAGGTCCACCGTCTCGTTGTCGAACAGGCCGCTGGCGCAGTTGATGCTGAAGACCACCGGGTACTGGTTGTTCGTGACCGAGATGGCGCCCAGGTCGGAGGTGTTGAAGTTGGGGTCCACCCAGCCGTTCCAGCCGCCATGGTCGCGGTGGTAGAGCAGCGCAGTGCCGGTGTTGACGGCAGTGATGATGTCGGCCTTGTCGCCATCCCAGGCAAAGGCGGGCTTGCGCAGGTCGCTCGGCACGCTGCTGCCGCTGCGCCAGGTGAGCGGGTTGCTGGCCAGGCTGGCCTTGTAGATGCGCCTGACGTTGAAGCTGTTCGCCAGCGCGTGGTTGCGGGTGCGCTCGGTGACTTCGGCAAACCAGCGCAGGTCGGTGCTGCCGCTGCCCTCGAAGAACGAGGCGAAGGTCAGGCGCTGGTAGAAGTTCAGCATCGCATTGGGCGCACCGTTGCCCATGGCCGGCGGGCAGTTCTCGAAGGCCATGACCTTGGCCACCATGGTGTCGGCCTGCGACAGCGTGTCCACCGGGAAGCGGCCGATGCCGATCGCCGGCACGGTCTCGGCGCTGGCGCCGGGCATGAACTGGCCGTACCAGATGTCGCCGGCGTTCTTCGAGCTGGTGTACCAGTTGTTCTGGTCGTAATGCGTCGGCAGCTTCTCGGCGTCGCCCAGCAGCAGCAGCCACTTCGGCTTCACCGCGCGCTCGTTGCAGTAGTCGGCGACCCAGCTTCGGATCTGGGTGTCGGTGGCCGCGGCGCCGGTGCCCGAAATCGTCTGCGTCGTGACGACGGCGGTCGAGATGCCCAGCATCTCCTTGTGCGCCTTCAGCGCATTGGCAGCACTCAGAAAGTCGGGGTGCGTGACGATGAGCAAGCGCGCGCCGAAGATCGTTGCTGACACCCGCATCGGGTTGGCGCAGGTGCTGCTCAGCTGGGCCTGGTTGAGGGCGTCTCAGAATTCGGATCGCAAAGTACGCCAAGCAATGGTCAGCGGCTGAAGCGGCAGGCCAGAAGGGATAGCGCGCGCGACGCTCGTCAAAGGCCGGCTGCGGTCTTCGCCGCTCACCTCGGCGCGTGCTTCGACGGTTTCTGTGATCGCGAGCTCCTCGGCCAGCGCCCACAGGGTGCCGTCTGGGCGCGCAATGCGGTCACGTGCCGTCGAGGAACTTCGCTTCGATCGGCCACGCATTGAGTGGCTGCAGCGTCGCCTCGACCGCGAAGAACTGCTCGGTGCGACGCCAGGGCCGGCCGCCGCCAACCCGCTCGGCGCCAAGGCTGTACACCAGCATCCAACCCACCTGATCGACCCCCGCTCGCGCAGCGATGTCTTGGCTTCGAGACCAACCGCCTGTTCGTGCGCCCCGGCGCTGCGCCTGCCAACGAATGCTGCGGCCAGTTCGCTTTGCCAACCGATGCCGCAACCCAGTTGGATCACCGATTCACGCACTGGCGCTGTGCCACGCATTGCAATGCGCAGGAGCCCCGTCTCGAGCTCGCAGTCTCCGCGTTCGAAGCCATCAACGTCGTCCGTCAGTCGTGACCGCACGGCATGGGCAACGTGACAGGCCGTGATGCAGATGGCGCGCCACCGCGAAGAGAAATGACTTTGGCAGGCTGGCTTCTACCGGCTGCCCGGGTTGCTCGATTGCGCGGGGCTCGCGGCTTCAGGTCGGGCTTGCGGCTCTTGCGGCTGCGGCCGTCGTCTGGGGACTGACCGGCCCCGACGCCAGCAGCCGCTGCAAGTCGTTCTTCACCACCGCATAACACTCGCAGGTGCGCTGCTCCAGGCCTGCACGGTCCAGCACAGAGATGTGGCCGCGGCGGTAGCGGATCACGCCCGCCTGCTGCAGCTTGACCGCGACATCGGTGACGCTTTCGCGCCGCACCCCTAGCGTGTTGGCAATCAGCTCCTGCGTCATCACCAGTTCAACCTGGGGCACGCGGTCCACGGTTGACAGCAACCAGCGGCAGAACTGCTGTTCGATGGCGTGGTGCCGGTTGCACGCGCCAATCTGCGCGATCTGCGTGATGAGTGCCTGTGAATAGTTCAGCAGCAGGGCGCGAAGCGGACCGCCCGCTTCGAAAGCCAGCTTGAGCTGGCCCGCCGGCATGCGGTAGGCCGCGCCGGCAATCTGCACCCGGGCCGAACCGGCGGTGGTGTCGCCGCCCATGAATAGCGCCACGCCGACCATGCCTTCAGGGCCGACGGCGGCGGTCTCTGCAGACGCGCCGCTCATCGTCACGTAATGCAGCGACACGATGGCGGTGGTGGGAAAGATGGCGTACGGCAGGCGGCCGTTGGGTTCGTAGATCGATTCGCCCAGGCGCAGTTGCAGCGGTTCCAGGCGCGCGGCCAGGGCGCTGAAGACCGCGTCCGGCAAGGCGCCCAAAAGATGGTTGCGCCGCGCGCCAACGGGGTCTGTTGTGGGGTGCTGCATCGCCACGGCTCAGGGGCTTGCGGCCAACACTTCCACGCCAATACCCCGGTACCCGACGAAGCGGCAGGTTTGGTCGAACATCGGCTGCCCGCTGACCCGGAACTGCTGGCGCTTGCCGTCCGGGTGCTGGCGGCTGAAGGCAAAGTCCAGGAATGGCTCGCGCGCCGCGATGCGCGTGCGCAGGGCCACGCGCTCCTGCTCGTCCCAGCCCGCCTGGTTTGCTGCGTTCGCGCTGCCTTCGGCCAGCGCGTCGGCCAGCGCACCGACCTGGATGCCCAGCATTTCCAGCACGGGCCCCGAGACTTTGGTGAAAGCGCCGCTCTCGTCCTGCTCCCAGTACCAGTCGGACGCCAGTTCGGTCAGGCTGCGAAAGCGCGCTTCGCTTTCGCGCAACTCGGCAGTGCGCTCCAGAATGGTGTCCTCAAGTTGCAGGTTATGCAGCGCCAGCTTTCGGTAAAGCAGCCGCACTTCAAGCATGTTGTGGATGCGCGTCTGGACCTCGGTCAGGTCCAGCGGCTTGCTGATGAAGTCCTTGGCGCCGGCTTTCAGCGCGCGCATCTTGTGGCCGGGCTGCGCTGTCAGCACGATCACCGGCAGATAGGGGTCGGTGGCGCTGGTCTTCAGGCCTTCGATGACCTGGAAACCGTCCATGCCGGGCATCTGCAGGTCGAGCAGGATCAGGTCGTAGTCATGCTTCCTGTGCAAGGCACAGACCGTCGTCGGCTCGCTCGTCGCCGTGACATTGGTGTAGCCGGCTTCGCCCAGCAGGCGCTGCAGCATCCGGACATTGGATTCCTGGTCGTCAACGATCAGGATGCGGGCGGCCAGGATGTCGCTGGTGGTGATCATGGCGTGAGTGCTTTCGAATGGTTGAGAGCCGCTCTGGCTTCAGAGTCGGCCAATGCGGCGTCCAGTGCAGCGTCCAGTGCTTCGGTGAAGGTCTTGATCTTGATCGGTTTCGTGAGGTAGCGAAAGAAGCCTGCCTGCAGGCCCTTTTCGATGTCATGGCGCATGGCATGGGCGCTGATCGCAATCACCGGTATGTGTGCGGTGGCCCCGTCCGCAGCCAGCGCCGTCATGGCTTCCAGGCCGCTGATGCCGGGCAGGTTGATGTCCATCAGCACCACGTCGGGCCGCTGGCTGCGCGCCATCTGCAGACCCTGCTCGCCGTCACTGGCCAGCAGCAACTGCACGCCGCCGTGCTGTGCCAGCAGCCGCCGCATCAGCACCAGGTTGGCTGGGTTGTCTTCCACGCACAGCACGGTGGCCTGCCGCTGGGGCTGCGCTGTTGCGAGCCCTGCACCGACAGCGCGCGCTTGGGCAGCTTCGGCAGCTTCGGCCGCTTCCGCAGCTTCGGCATCAAGCGCCTGCTGAGCCTGGTCGGACGTGGACAACAGGTCGGCGCTGGCGTCAAGCTCGACCCAGAACACGCTGCCCTGGCCGGCTGTGCTGTGTACCCCAATGCGCCCGCCCATCAGTTCCACCAGATGCTTGCTCAGTGCCAGGCCGATGCCGGTGCCTGCGATGACACCCGTCTCCTGGCCCAGGCGTTCAAAAGGCTGGAAGAGTTGCGCCAGCTGTTCGGTGCTCATGCCGCTGCCGCTGTCCTGCACGCTGATGCGCACACGGCCCGCCGCCGCCACGCTGCAGCGCACCTCCACCGTGCCGCCCGGGCGGTTGTATTTGATGGCATTGCTGAGCAGGTTGATGAGAATCTGCTTCATGCGCGTGCGGTCCGCGCTGACCCTGCAGCTGTCATTGACAGGCTCAAAGCTGAGCGTGATCCCGCTCTGCGCGGCCTGTGTCGCAACCATGGCGTGGCAGTCGCTCAGCACATCGACCAAGGGCACCGCTTCCAGCACAATCGGCAGGCGGCCCGACTCGATCAGCGCCAGGTCCAGAATCTCGTCGATCAGGCCCAGCAGGTACCAGCCGGCCTTGAGTATCTCGGTCACACCCTCCTGCTGCAGCGGTGTCGGTGGCGGTGACCCCCGCTGCAGCAACTGGGCAAAGCCCAGCACCGCATTCAAAGGCGAGCGCAGTTCGTGGCTCATGCGGGACAGGAAGTCCGACTTCGCGTGGTTGGCGTCCTCGGCAGCGGCCAACGCGGCGATCAGATCGGCTTCGATGCCCTTGCGCGCGGTCACGTCAGTGGCGGTGCCGACGAACTCCAGCACCTGCCCCTGCGCGTCGCGGCCAAACACGGTATCGCTCTGGTGCAGCCAGCGCCAGAGACCGGCGTGGTCGCGCACGCGGTACTCGAAGTCGAGCACGTCGCCGTCAGCTGATGCAAAGACGCGCTCGAAGTGCAGCTCCATCGCCGCCACATCGTCCGCGTGCAGCACCCGCTGCAGGAAGCCCTGGCCCATCAGCGCGATGTCGCGCGCCGAATAGCCGAGCGTGTCGCCCAGGTGGCGGTTGACCCACAGGTTGCGCCGCTCGGCACGGCTGTAAACGTGCAGCGTGCTCGGCATGCCGTGGGTCAGCCTTTCAACGAAGCGGCGTTGCAAGTCCAGCTGCGCCAGCGTCGCCCGCTTCTCGGTGATGTCCTCGATGGCGCCGATGAAGTACAGCGGCAGCCCTTCAGCGTCGCGCAGCAACGTTGCGGTAACCGATGCCCAGACATGGCGCCCGCTCAGGTGGATGAAGCGCTTTTCCAGCGTGAACGAGTTGATCTCGCCCGAGCGCAGGCGTTGTAGCTGGTCCAGGTTGTTGCCCAGGTCTTCGGGGTGCGTGATGTCGGCGAAGGCCATGCCTGTCAGCGCTTCGGCCGTGTAGCCCGTCAGGCGGCACAGGGCCGGGTTGACGCGCAGCCAGCGGTTGTCCAGCCCTAGATGGACGATGCCGATGGCGACGTTCTCGAAGGTCGCGCGAAACTGTTCCTCGCTGGCGCGAAGCGCTGCTTCGGCCTTCTTGCGGTCGCTGATGTCGAGGTTGGTTGCAAAAGACTTCAGCGGCCTGCCCTCGGGGCCAAGCACCACGGACCAGCGGGTTTCGATCCACCGCTCGACCCCGTCTTCACCCAGGACCCGGTAGTCGAGATTGCCCACCGGCTTGCCGGAGAAGAAGTCTTGCAGGGCAGATTGCACCGAAGCGCGATCATTCGGCACCACATGGTCAAGCAGCGCTTGAACGCCGACCGATCCTGCATCTTCCTGGTCGCCCGGTGATCCATAACCCATCACCGCAGAAAAGTTGTCGGGCGTTCTTGCCTCGCCGCTTGCCAGGTCAACTTCCACGTAAGTCAGCCGTGCCGACTGCGTCGCATAACCCAGACGCCACTCGTTTTCACGCGTTCTCTGTTGCGCCAGGTAGCGCTCGGAGATGTCGCGGAAATAACAGACCACTCCATGGCTGCCATCGGGCAGTGGAATGCGGTTGATCTGCCACTCGTGGAAAGTAGTTGCTTCGCGGTCAGTCCGCTGGCCGACGGTTTCGGGGGCGATGTAGGCTTCGCCGGTGGCCAGCGTATGGCGGAACCGGCTGATCATTTCATCGGCCTGCGCAGGTTCCCAGATGGAATGCATGACCGCGCCGAAGTCGCTTCCGATCAGATTCGGAAACTCTCCGAATTCAGGCAATCCGACGGGGTTCACATGCCGAACAAGAAAGTCGGCGTCCACCAGGTAAATGCCCATCGGGGCGTTGTTGACCAGGGTTTCGAACTGGTGGGTGCGCAGCAGCAGGCTGTCTTCAGTCAGTTTGCGCTGCGTCACATCGCGCGAAATGGCCAACAGTTGCACGGGCTTGAGATGCTCATCATGGATGGGCGAGATGGCCACGTCCCACCACTTGGGTTCGCCGCGAAATGTGCGAAAGAAGCCAACAAACTTTCCGGTCTCACCCGTTACCGCTGACGCAATGGCCGCCAGCGCATTGCTGCGATCTTCTCCGCTCCAGAATTCAACCCACGACTTGTTCAGGAAGGGGCGGATATCTTCAATGCCCAGCAGCTCTTGCCCGCTGCGCATGGACAGCAAGTTGCCTTGCAGGTCAAGCACCTTGATGCAATCGGGGCTGCTGGCAATGATGCTGCGGCTGAATGCTTCGCTCGCGCGCAATGCATCCTCGGCCAGCCTGCGCTGGGCAATATCTTTGCAGATGATTGCAACACGCCGATAATTTTTGCCTTCGGTCCTGAATGCATGCAGTTCCAGCAAACGGCCCTGGGCAGCGAGAGGGCGTTCAAATCGTGCCGAGACGCCGGTTTCGTGTACGGCGTCAAAGCTCAGCAGCCAATCGTCGGCTTCGGCAGAGTCGTCAGGGAATGCCTGGCGAATGGTCTTGCCGACAATCGCGCTGTCGCCGGCAAGGGCCGCAAAAGCCGGGTTGGCTTCGAGAAAGCGAAAGTCGAGTGCTTTGCCCGCTTCGTCTGCCACCTTTTCGATGATGCAAAAGCCCTCATCGATAGACTCGAAAACGGTGTGAAAGCGCCTTTCGCCGGCACGCAGTTCGGCATTCAGAGACTCCATTTCCAAGGCAAACCGAATCGGAACGTCTGCCAGGCTGCGCGCGAAATCCGCTTGCTCGATGGCTGCGTCCAATGCAGCCACCGACTGGTAGGCCGCAGCGGCAAAGCGGCTCAGGCTTTCAAGCTGCCGCAGGTCTTCGGCGTCGAACTGGCGCTGTGGGTCGTGGGCAATGGCCCACAGGGTGCCGACCGTTTTGCCGCCGACGTGAAAGGGCACCAGCAAACACTCTTCGGCCTTCGGCGTAACCGGCAACAGGTACAGATAGCGCTGTTCGATATGCTTGAAGAGCAGCGGCGCGTTGCGGTCAAGCACGTCGCCGCACGGGCTGAAGCCACGCGGTGTGCCGCCGCCCACATGGTGCTGCCACTGGCCAGCAACGGCAGGCCAGAAGAAATTCTGTCCATCCTTGCTCAGCAGGCTGACACCGGCAGAACCCGCATTGAGGGATTCCGTGACGGTATCGGCCAGCGTCTGCAGCACGGCGCGCGGCGCATCCGCCAACACCCGGGCCAGCGTCAACAGCGAGCGGTTCTCTGCCTCGAAGTCGGGTTTGCGGCGCGGGCGGCGTTGCAATTCCTCGGTACACAGAATGGCTGCCAGCGGCACCGGGATCAACGACTCTGCTGGCAGGCGCTGCGCGGCACCACTTTGTGGCCAAACCTGGTCGGGTTGCTGAACGGAATCGATCACCGGGTTGGCCGAGAGTGGACGCTGCATCATTCTGCTATTGAAACAGAGTCGGGTTCAGCCCCGTGTGCGGCGGCGCACGGACGGGGCTTTCGCCGGGCCGGATGGTGAATGAGATCGCAGGTTGCAGCACTGCATCCGCAAAAGAGTGTGGCGCGCCACCGTCCTACAGGCTCACACGGCGTTGGCCCTGTTCCAGTGCCCCCTGCGGGTGTGACAGTCAGTCTGGATGCGGTTGCGGGCTGGCAGATGAAAGCCCACTCAACGCGCATCGTTCTGAGGTCTGTCCTGAAAGGAAATCCGATGCCAAAGCACATCACCGTCGCCGCCTGCTGCCTGGTCGCACTGACGCTGACTGCCTGCGACAGAGAGAGGCTTGCGCCGCCACTGCCCCGGGTTGAATCAGCGTCGGCCAACACCGGATCGGCAGCGCCCATGGCTGGTAGCACTTCAGTGCCAGCGGCAGACGCGGTGTTTTCGCCAGCGACTTCGACGCCCAAACCAGCCTCCACGTCGTTGCGAAGCAACAAGACAATGACAGCCGCTGAGGAGTCCGCCGCCATGCCGTTGGCTGGGCAGAACAATGACCATTCAGCACCGACGGCGGCAGCCGCTCGCGCCAGCGGCCCAAGGTAGAAAACGCGCCCTGGCGTTTGATGGCTATAAAAGTTCTTCTACCGTGAAGCGGCGGTAGTAAACCGCCAGCACCGCGCCACAACTGCGCGCGCTGGCAGCAACAACGGCCGCGTGCTCGGAGTCATTCACTTTGACCAGCAGCCAGCGATAACCCTGCTGCGCCAACGCCAGGTAGCGGCGCAGCATCGTGATCTCGTAGCCAAAGCCGGCCATCGCGCCAGCGTTATCGACCATCGTTTCCAACTCGGCCGCACTTTCGCTCGGCGTGAAGTGCAGCACCGCGCCATCGGTCCAGCCCGCGCCAAGCAAGGAGGCGACCAATTTGTCGATGTGTTTCTGGGTTGGCAAGCCCACCATCACATGGCCCACCGGCTTGAAGACGCCGAAGGAAGTGGGCAGGCTGGCTGCGTTCAGTGCGTGGTCCGAGTCTGGCGCCACGGGCAACGCGGGTGACTCGGAAGCGGCAGTTGGAGACAGGGTGTTCATGCCGTGTTCAGTGTCTGTCTCACTGGCGCACGAAGGCCAGCAGGTCGGCTGCCAGGCGCTGCTTCTCGGTGGCAAACAGGCCGTGCGGCGCGCCGTCGTATTCGATCAGCGTGGATTGCGCGATGGCCCTGTGCGCGGGGCGCGCCGAGGCGTCGATCGGCACCGTCTTGTCGGCCGTGCCGTGGATGATCAGCGTCGGCACGCGGAAGGCTTCCAGGTCGCCCCGGAAGTCGGTGCTGGAGAACGACTTTGCGCATTCGAGCGTGGCGCGCAGGCTGGCCTGCAGGGCTTGGCTGCGCGCCCAGTCGATAAGCTCGCTGCTGACGGGATGGCTGAGCAGGCCGACACCGAAGAAGTCCTTGAAAAAACCGGCGAAGAACAGCGCCCGGTCGGCACGCATGCGCGCGGCCATGTCTTCGAAGACTGCCTCTTCAGTGCCGTGCGGGTTGCTGGCGGACTTGAGCATGCAAGGCACGATGGAAGCAATGAGCGCCGCCTTGGCCACCGAGCGCCCGCCGTGGCGCGACAGGTAGCGCGCCACTTCACCGCCGCCCATCGAAAAGCCCACCAGCACGGCGTCCTGCACGCCGGTTTGCTGGATGACGGTGGCCAAGTCGTCGGACAGGGTGTCGTAGTCGTAGCCGCCGAAGGGCTGCGACGAGCGCCCGAAACCGCGCCGGTCGTAGGCGATGACGCGGTAGCCCGAGCCGGCCAGCACCATCGCCTGGTCGTCCCAGCTATCGGCAGTCAAGGGCCAGCCCGAGAGCAGGATGACCGGCTTGCCGGCGCCCCAGTCCTTCAGGTACAGCGTGGTCTTGTCGGGCGTGGTGACGTGGTGCATGGGGCTCCTTTTGCGCGCCGGGGCGGCAGGTCAGGAATGATGCGGCGGCGGCGGGCGGCGCTCTGTTCGGTTGCGCACATGGCTGCGGCGCAGTTGGGGCGGGGTTGTGGTTGTCCGCAGCCGATGACTGCCGCCGGCAGCCGCTATCGCGGCTTCACTTCGTGCGCGGCCACTTGATCTGCTTGTCGGGCTGGCTCAGGCGCCCGGCGCGAAGTTCCTTCACCGCCTGCACCACCGAGCGCGCGACGTTGCGCACCTCTTCCTGCACGCCCTTGTCCTTGTCCAGCGCGTCGTGGCTGTTGTAGTAGCCCTCGTAGTAGCCAATGTAGCGGTCGAGCTTGGCGGCGGCGCCGGCGTCGATGAGCCCCATCCAGTCAAGCCAGTCGCAGAGGTTGCGGCGGTGTACTTCGACACCGGCCACGTCGCCGTGTACAACGACACCATAGACGCGGCCGGCGACGTGCTTGGGGTAGTCCCAACCCTTCTCTTCGATGCGCTTGGCTTCGGCCACTTTCTTGCCGTGTGTGCTGGTCGGGTCGGGGTTGCCGCCGTCGGCGCAGACCATGCGGTCGATCATCAGCTTGAGCGGGCTCGGCGACTGGTACCAGTAGGTCGGCGCCAGGATGATGACGGCATGGGCCGCGACCCAGCGTTCGTAGATTTCTGCCATCCAGTCGGCCGCCTGGTCGAGCGCGTGGTTGGGGTAGCAGCTGCAGGGCCAGTGGCACAGCGGCATCGCGCTCGACACGCAACCTTTGCAGGGGTGGATGGTGCGGCCGTACTCCGAGGTCACCAGGCTCAGGTCCAGCACATCGGCCTTGATGCCCGCGCGTTCGACGGCGCGCTGCGCAATCTCGGTCAGGCGCCAGGTCTTCGACACTTCACCGGGGCAGGTGCCGTCGTTGCGCGCGCTGCCGCAGATCAGCAACACCTGCGACGGCGTGGCGCTGTCGCTCCAGCGCTTTTGCGCCGCGCGCAGGCGCTGGCGCGTGTCCAGCCACTGCACTGACACCTCATAGCGCGGGTTGGCAAAGCCGCGCCCGGCGGGCCGCGTGATGGGCGCTTTGCGCCCCTCTTGCATCGCGTCCCAGGCAATGTCCTCAAGCCGCGCGATGGCCTCGTGTTCGCCCTCGAAGGCGGGGTCGTAGAAGCGCAGCATGAAGCGCTCATGGAACTGCGCGCGCGTCAGCGGCGCTGGCGCCTGGCCGGTTCGAATCTTGGTCATCTTGCGAGCCCCAGTTGACGGTGTTGAGGGTATTGACGGCATGGCAACGGCGGATGGTGCTGGCCGCGATGCGCATCAACCGTTCGACACCGCACAGACCTCGTTCTGAAAACCTTCGACCCTGCTCGCACGGTTGCAAGCTCCGCCCAATAGACTGAGAGGATTCGTCATGTCACCTGCCCGCAAGAAGCCGCGCCTGCGTCGCCAACCGGTGGCGCCGCTGGACACCGCCACGAAGCCACGGCCGCTGGGCGCGGACCTGGCGCTGCCGCACGAAAGGGATGAAGCAGCGCACGCCACGGCGCCAGCCCCTGACGCAGTGATCGTGCAGGCCAAGCGCGACATCGACGCCGGCTTGGTCGATACCGACATGCGGGCGACTCCGGGCCTGGATGCCGAGCGGCGCGCGCGGCTGGTGCCGGGCCCGGGTGGCAAGCCACCGGGAACGGCGCGGTAACGGCAGCTGCAGGACGGTACGCGCAAGATATTGCTGACTGGCGTGTGCGCTATCGAACAGACCTTGTGCCGCCGGCCCGGTACAAGCCAATGACCCCTTGCCAGCCAGGAACGCCGCATGCCCAAACACGTGATCGTCCCCGCACCGGCGCCAGTGCCCGCGACACTTGCTGAACAGAAGGCCGACTTCACGGCAGAGGGCTCGCCGCCGCCGGGAAAGGTATCGACCACGACGCCGCTGACCCCGGCTGCGGTGGAGAAGACGGCAACGTCGCCCAAGCCTGCGCCCAAGCCTGCGCCCAAACCCGCGCCCAAGCCGCACATCCCCAGCCCCAAACGCGCAGGCTGATCGGTGTATATCACGGGCGTCGGCACCGCAACCCCCGCCGCGCGCTACACCAAGGCCGAGTGCCTGGCAGCTTTCGAGCGCTCGGACTGGTTCGCGCTGTTGGACAGCCGCGCCCACTTCATTGCGCGCACCGTGCTGCAGCGTGACAACGGCATCGAAACGCGCCGGCTGGCGGTCGATACCCTCGATGAAGTTTTCACGATCGACCCCAACACCTTGGCGCGCCGTTTTCTGCAACACGCGCCAGTGCTGGCGGCGCAGGCCGGATCACGCGCACTGGCTGCTGCCAACCTGGTCCCGGCGCAGATCGACGCGGTGGTGATCAGCACCTGCACGGGCTATCTCTGCCCGGGGCTGTCGGGCCACGTCATTGAACGCCTGGGCCTGCGCGCCGACGTGCAGGCCTATGACCTGGTGGGTCAGGGCTGCGGCGCGGCCCTGCCCAACCTGCAGCTCGGCCACGCGCTGCTGGCTTCAGGCCGCTGCGGTCATGTGCTGTCGGTGTGCGTGGAAGTCAGCAGTGCGGCGATGTACCTCGATAACGACCCCGGCGTGCTCATCAGCGCCTGCCTCTTTGGCGACGGCGCCGGCGCTGCGGTGCTGTCTGACCGGGCCAACACCAGCGGGCGCCGCATCGAATGGCGGGACAGCGCGTCGGTGACCGAGCCCGGCCATCGCAGCGCCCTGATGTTCGAGCAGCGCGACGGCATGCTGCGCAACATCCTCACGCGCGCCGTACCTGGCCTGGCGGCCGAGCACGCGCAGCGCGTGCTCGAGACCGTGCTCGGCCGCGCC
Source organism: Rubrivivax sp. (assembly GCA_031403895.1). Taxonomy (GTDB): domain Bacteria; phylum Pseudomonadota; class Gammaproteobacteria; order Burkholderiales; family Burkholderiaceae_C; genus Rubrivivax. The sequence continues at coordinate 21,109 of JANNGN010000023.1, forward strand.
GGCCTGAACCCGGGCGACATCGGCGTGTGGCTGATGCACGCCGGTGGCCGCGACGTGTTGCAGGCGCTGGAAAACCGCCTGGAGCTGCAGCCTGCGGACCTGCGCTACAGCGCCGCCATGCTGCGCGAATACGGCAACCTGTCGAGCGCATTCGTCTATTTCGTCTTGCAAGCCGCGCTGGCCGACGGGGCTGCAAGCGGCTGGTGGTGGCTGTCATCCTTTGGCGCCGGCTTCAGTTGCCACGGCGCGCTGCTGGAGGTCGGATGAGCGCGTTGCCGCTGCAGCGCCAGATCGTCAACGCCGGCACGTCCCGATGACGCTGCCCCGGGTCGTGGCCCCCGAGACGCTGGACCACCTGTCGCCCGCCGACCCGGCAGCGCGCCGCTCGCGGCGCGACTTGAGGCGCATCCACCGCGTCATGGCCACGCGTGGCGTGACGGCGCGCGGCTGGCAGGGCCTGGTGTCGGCTGGGCGTGCCACGGCGCCGCTGCGGGTGCTGGAAATCGGTGCCGGCGACGGCACCTTGCTGTTGGGCGTGGCGCGCCATCTGGCACCCGCCTGGCCGCGCGTGCAGCTGAGCCTGCTGGACCGCCAGCCCGTCGTCAGCCCAGCCACGCTCGCGGCCTACGCCAGCCTGGGCTGGGCCGCCACGGTGCAAGTCGCCGACGTGCTGGACTGGGCGGCGCCAGCACGCGGCTTGACACCCCTGAGACCCGCCACCACCGCGCACGACGATCCACCCTGGGACCTGATCACGACCAGTCTCTTTCTGCACCACTTTGAAGGTGCCCAGCTTGACGCCGTGCTGGCGGCCGTGGCCGCACGCGGCTTGCGCTTCTTTGCCTGCGAGCCACGGCGCAGCTGGCTGGCGCTGGCGGGCAGCCACATGGTGGGCGCACTGGGTGCGAACGCCGTGACCCGGGCCGATGCCGTGTTGAGCGTACACGCCGGGTTCAACGCGCAGGACATCGGCGCGCGGTGGCCCGGTCAAGGCGCATGGCAGTGCGAGGAGTACGCGGCTGGACTCTTCAGCCACTGCTTCAGCGCGCGGCGCACAGGGCAGCTGTGATGGGCAGCAGAAGACACGGTCAGGTACACGGTCCGGTGCATGACCAGGTGCGCGATCAGTTGCGCGATCAGGCGCGCGATCAGGCGCCCGGGCCCGCACGCAGACTCGAGTCCCCTGCTTCCAGCCAGCGCTTCGACGCCATCATCGTCGGCGCCGGCCCGGCCGGTTCAACGGCGGCGATTCTGCTGGCACGCGCGGGCTGGTCGGTGGCGCTGGTCGAGCGGCAGAACTTCCCACGCCGCAAGGTCTGCGGCGAGTGCATCGCCGCCAGCAACCTGCCGCTGCTGGCGGCACTGGGTGTGGCGGATGCTTTCGACGCGCAGGCCGGCGCTGAGCTGCGCCGGGTCACGCTGCTGCACGGCGGCAGCGCGGTCACAGCCGCGTTGCCTGCCGCTGCGCATGAGCGTTATGCATGGGGCCGCGCGCTGGGGCGCGAAAGGCTCGACACGCTGCTGCTGGAGCAAGCCCGCGCGGCCGGCGCCTGCGTGCTGCAGCCGTGGTCGGTGCAGGCCATCCAGGGCGGGCCCGGGGCCTGGCACTGCGAGTTGCGGGCGCAGGAATCGGCCGCGTTGCAGCGCCTGCGCGCGCCGCTGCTCATCGACGCCCATGGCGCCTGGGAGGCACTGCCTTCGCGCCGCAGCCGGGGGCATCTGCAACGCAGCGCCGGCGACCTGTTCGCCTTCAAAGCCAACTTCAGCGGCGCAGCGCACGCCAGCGACAGCATCAGCGTGCTGGCGCTGGACGGCGGTTATGGCGGCATGGTGGTGACGGGTGGTGGCGGGGGTGGTGCAAGCAACCTCACCCTCGCCTGCTGCATTCGCCGCGACCGCCTGAGCGCGCTGCGCAGCGCCGCGCCGGGGCAACGCGCTGGCGACGCGGTGCAGGCCTGGTTGCTGCGCGAGTGTGGCGGTGTCAGCCAGGCGCTCTCGGGCGCCACGCGTGAGGGCCAGTGGCTGGCGGCCGGGCCCATCGACCCCGGCGTGCGCATCGGGCGCAGCGACGAGATGTTCTGCATCGGCAACGCCGCTGGCGAAGCGCACCCGATCCTGGGTGAAGGCATCAGCATGGCACTGCAATCGGCGGCGCTGCTGTGCCGCCATCTGCTGGCGGACGCGGCGTTCGTGGGTGTGCCCACCGCTGCCGCCCAGGCCGTGCTTCAGCAACGTTATGCCGCCGACTGGCAGCGCGAATTTTCACCCCGGCTGCGGTTGGCCGCCGCCTTTGCCCATGCCGCCATGCACCGCCGCAGCGCGACGCTGCTGACGGCCCTGCTGCGCCGCTGGCCCGGCCTGCTGACGCGCGGCGCGCGCTGGGGCGGCAAGGTGCGCGCGCCCGCCGCAGCCGCGCCCGTGCCTGCACACAGGGCTGCGCCGCAGCTATCCCCCGTCGTCGCACCTCCCACCCCCTGAATGCTGCCCCGGCAGACAAGCTCCATGAACACCACCTTCAACAGCCTGCGCACGATCCTCGTCAAGAACTTCAACCTGCCGCCCGAGCGGCTGACGCCGGACGCGACGCTGGCCGGGCTGGACATCGATTCGCTGGGCACGGTGGAATTGTTGTGGCAGGTGGAAGAGGTGTTCAAGATCAGCCTGCCGTCGCAGCCGGTGGAACTTCTGACGCTGGCTGATGTGGTGTGCTTCATCGACGATCTGGTCGCACAAAGCAGCGCCAAAGCCGCCGCCAAAGCCGCTGCCTCCAGCACAACCCAGCCCTCGCACCGGTCGCCCATGGCCAGCGTGGCACGGCAGCCATGAGGCGCGTCGCCGTCACCGGCATGGGCGTCGTCTCGCCACTGGGCAACAGCGCGGCCGAGGCCTTTGCAAGCGCCCGCGCCGGGCGCTCCGGCATCCGCGTGCTCGACTTCCCTTTTGCAACGCGGCTCAGCACGCCGCTTGCCGCGACTGTGCAGCTGGATGAGGCGGCCCACTTCAACAGCACGCAGGTGCGCATGCTGGACCGCTTCAGCCTCTTTGCGCTCTTCGCCGCCAACCAGGCGGTGGCCGATTCAGAGCGCGCACTGGCCGGCGCAGACCGCAACCGCGTTGGCGTCTTTGTCGGCTCCGGCATGGGCGGCACGACGACCATGGACGAAGGCTACAAGACGCTGTATGGCGACGACTCCGACCGCATCAAACCCTTCACCATCCTGATGGGCATGCACAACGCGGCGGCGGCCTGGATCGGCATCGAACACGGCCTGCGCGGACCCAACATGACGTACTCGACGGCCTGCTCGTCGTCAGCGGTGGCCATCGGTGAGGCTTGGCTGCGCGTCGCCAGCGGGCAGCTCGAAGTGGCGCTCGCGGGCGGCGCCGAGGCCCCGCTGTCGCCGGGCTCGCTGAAGGCCTGGTGCGCGCTGCACACGGTGGCCCTGCTGGACACCGAAGAGCCATCCGCGTCCTGCCGGCCGTTTTCGAAGAACCGCAGCGGCATGGTGCTCGGCGAAGGTGCCGCCATGCTGGTGCTGGAGCCGTGGGAGCGTGCGCGTTCGCGCGGCGCCCACATCCTGGGCGAAGTGCTTGGTTACGGCTTGACCAACGACGCCAGCCACATCACGCGGCCCAGTGTCGATGGCCAGGCTGCGGCCATGCGCGCCGCGATGCACTCGGCCGAAATCGGCGTGCATGAGGTGCAGGCGATCAACGCCCACGGCACCGGCACGCTGGCCAACGACAGCACCGAAACGATAGCCATCAAGGCCGTCTTCGGTGAGCGCGCGGCCGAGATTCCGATCAGCGCCACCAAGGCCGTACACGGCCACCTGCTGGGTGCTGCCGGGGCGCTGGAGTGTGTGCTGGCGCTGCAGGCCATGCGCCATGCGGTGGCGCTGCCGACCATGCATCTGCAGCAATCCGACCCGGCGTGCGATCTCGACTACGTGCCCAACGCCGCGCGTGAAGGTGTGGCCGCGCGCACGATGCTGTCGAATTCGTTCGCTTTTGGTGGCACAAACGCGGTGCTGGTGCTGGGCGCGGGGATTTGACGCAAGCGCAGAGCGGCGGCTCTACCCAGGTGCTGCGCGGGTGCTGCCCTTACTGCGAGATGTGAATCACATCCCGCACCACCGGGTAGATCTGGCTCTGCCAGCGCTTGGCGCTGAACACGCCGCAGTGGCCGACACTCGGCTGCACGTGGTGCGTGCGCAGATACGGCCGCAGGCTGCTCGCCAGGTCTTGCGCGGACAGCGTCTGGCCGACTGCGCAGATGTCATCGCGCTGGCCTTCGATGGTGATGAGCGTGGTGCGCCGGATGGCCTGCGGGTTGACCAGGCGGCCCTTGAAGCTCAGCTCGCTCTTGGGCAGCGCATACCGCTGGAACATCAGGTCCACCGTCTGATCCGCAGCATGCACAAGGCGTTCCAGCCGTTGGCCGCGAAAAGCTCAGCTATGCGGCGTGAACCAGACGCCGAAGAAGGCCTTCGTCTTGGTCCAGCCTGAGACGCGTTCGTCGGACACCACGTCCAGAAAGTCCGACAGCTTTTTGGACTTCACCATCGTGACCATCGTCAGCGCGATGGTGGGCACGAAGACGGCAATGAAAATCAGCAACTTCTGCCACAGGGGTGCGTCAGCCTCGGCCAGCAGGTTCATGCCCAGGAAGCCGGTGGTCACGGTGCCGATGAGGCCGAAGATGGTGACCACCGTCAACCGCACCACGGTGTTGGCCTGGCGGCGCAGGGAATCGGCGTCGAGGTAGCTGTTCATGTCGCGGATGCGCTCTTTGACCTCGTCGTACACGGCGTCGATCTGCAGGTGGCGCTTGCACAGGTGGAAGAGCGCCTTCACGTGCGCCTGTTCTGACACTTCGTGTAACCAGTAGCGGTGCGTGAAACCGAGGAAGCCGACGTAGCTCATGCGGATCAGGCGCTTGAAGCGCTTCACGCTTTCGGGCTGCGTCACGTCCATCGCCGTCAGCGCTTCGGCAAGCTGGTCCGAATACATCAGCAGCGTGGCCTTCTGGAAATGCGCGATCAGGAAAAGCAGGAAGTGCTGATGTCTGAACTGCGCCAGCACGCCGCGGTCGCCGCAGCGGTAGAACTCGCTTTGCGCGTCGCCCACCGCAATGAATGCCAGGCCCGAACACAGGTAGCGCGTGTTGGGCGCCGCGCCAGCGCCCGACCAGAAGCGGTCGTAGCAGAAGTGCTGCTCGAAGTCGGCCAGGTGATGTTCACCATAAGGCAGCGCCGCTTCACTGCCAGACACCGTGTCGCCACCGCCGGTGACGAGGCCCAAGCGGATGAAGTCGCTGCGCGTCAGGTGGCGCGGCTCGTCCACTGCCAGGTAGGCCATCATCGGCATGCGGTAGTACTCGATCTGGCGGTAGCGCAAGGCGCCCGGCGTGGCGGAGTGGTGATTGACCAGCGGCGCCAGCACAAAGTCCCAATGCGCCGAAATGCGCGGCGCACGGTGCTCGGCCACGTGGGCCAGGAAGGACTCGCGTTCCTGTGCGTCGCTGCGCGCCAGCACGCTGCCGTCAGTGGCCAGCCATTCCACACCCGCCAGGCAATGCACCGCCTGGCCTTGTGCGTCCCAGCCTGCCGGGTAGGCGCGGCCAAAGCGATACATCAACTCCTGCGCTTGCGCCAGCGGCAGGTCGTCGGCAGCGACTTCCACGTTCAACAGCACGATGTCCACGCCGTAGAAGAAATACAGATCGACGTGTACCACCTGCAGCGTGAGCGGCGCATCACCGGGCCGCGGCACCACGCGCACGGCCGCGATGTCGCGGCGGCGGAAGACGCGCATCGGCGAGCCGATGCTGCCGTTTTCGCTGCCGCTGCTGCTGCCGTTACCGCTACCGCTGCCGCTGCGGCCTTCGCCGTACAGGAAGCGCTGCACGTAAGGCAGGAAGGTGACGAATTCGTTGTAGTGGCGTTCGTGGAAGCCGCCAGCGCCCCCGTTGTATTCGTCGAAATGTTCGTGCCAGGGTGAGGCTTCGCCGAGCGCGCGCAGCAATTGCCAGGGCGCGCGGCGGGATTCGGAATCGTCGGCCACGCCGTCGGAAATCAGCCGCAGCGGCCACAGCAGCACCTGGCGCAGGTGGCGCACAGTGATGGCCTGTGCAAGCACAGTGCCTGCGTCAGCGGAAGTGCCAGGGCCGGTGTCAGGCTGGGTGGAATGCAGCATCGTGGCAGTGTAGGGGCTGCCCCTCAGCCGCTGGGCCGCAGGGCAGCGGCAAAGCAACTGCCGGGGAGCCGAATGCAGCGTGCCCGATCAGTTGTGCTGCGTGCTGAGTGTCACCGTCGCCGGCTGGCCCCTGCGGGACGATTCCCTCGCTACAGGGCCCGGCAGAGGCTGGGCAAACTTGGCTTCGCATCGGGTGAATACCCCATAGTCATTTGCGGGCCAGCAAGAACACTGCTGTCACGCCGCCCGTTGGGGTGACGAAGGATCGGGAGACAGCCGCGATGCCAAGCTCAGCGCCAGCGTTCGAACCCGCGTCATTCTCGACGGCAGACGCCGAAGTGCAGGCCGCGCACAGCCTGCCCGAAGAGGCGGCTGAACTCGGCCTGAACCTTGGCCTGGTCTCGCAAGGCCCGGTCGGTGCGCACGGCGGCCGCATCCAGGCTGCCACCGCGCGCTGCGCGTGTTTCAAGGGCGCCAAGCGCTGGCTCGCCGCGACGCGCGATTCACTGTGCTGGCCGTACGCGCTGGCCATTGCGGGCGACACGGCGGTGGTGATGGACTCGGGCAACAACCGGGTGCTGTGGTGGGACGTGGTGCGATGAGCAGCGTGCTGCCCGCTCCCGTCTTGCAGCGCCAGGTTGCCCTCGAAGGCCGGGGTGTCGAGTTGCGCGGCCTCGTGCAAGGCGTGGGACTGCGGCCCCGGGTTGTGCGGCTGGCGCGTGCACTGGGGCTGGTCGGCGCTGTGTACAACGAAGGTACGGCGGCGGTGGTGCAGGTCTATGGCACGGCCACTGCGTTGCGCGACTTCGAGGCCCGCTTGCGCGCGCTCGCGGGCAGCGGTCTGCGCATCGACACCCTGCGCGCCGCAGTCCTCGACCTGCCGGCGGTCTTGCCGACCGCATTCGACATTGGCGGCAGCGCAAGTGCCCTGCCCGGCCTTGGCATTGCACCCGACTGGGCCACCTGCCAGACCTGCGTCGCCGAGACGCTCGACCCCTTCTCGCGCCGCTACCGCTACCCCTTCACCGCCTGCACCGACTGTGGCCCGCGGTGGTCGGTGTTCCAGCGCGCGCCCTACGACCGGCTGCACACCACGATGGCGCCGTTCCCGCTGTGTGCGGCCTGTGCGCGCGAGTACGCCGACCCGGACGACCGCCGCTTCCACGCCCAGGCCATGGCCTGCCACGCCTGCGGCCCGCGCGCCACGCTGCGCCGGCTCGACGGCCACGCCTTCAGCCTGGACGCGCTGAGCCTGCTGGACGACACCGACGCAGCCAGCACGCTCATCGGCAACGGTGAGGTCCTGCTCGTCAAGGGGCTTGGCGGCTATCAACTGGCCTGCGACGCGACGAACGCAGACGCCGTGGCGCGGCTGCGCGGCATCAAGCGCCGGGAAGCCAAGCCCTTCGCGCTGATGGTGCGCGACCTGGACATGCTGCGCAGCTGGTGCGAGGTGGATGCTGAAGCCGAGGCCGCGCTCTGCAGCGCGGCAGCGCCCATCGTTCTGCTGCCGCGACGGGGCGATGCATCCGCGCTTGCAGCCGGCATCGCCCCAGGCCTGTCGATGCTCGGCGTGATGCTGCCATCCACCGCGCTGCACCACCTGCTGATGCGCCGCCGCCGCGCGCCCATCGTGCTGACCAGCGGCAACTTGAGCGACGAGCCGCAGGCCATTGCATTGGCCGACGCGTGCGCGCGTCTGGGCAGTGCGGTGAACTGGGTGCTCGACCACAACCGCGCCATCGAGCGCCGCGTTGACGATTCAGTCGGCCGCGTGGTCGGCACTGCCTTCCGTGTCATGCGCCGCGCACGCGGCCTGGCGCCGGCGCCGCTGCCCTTGCCGCCGGGCTTCGACACGCGCACCAAGGTGCTGGCGCTGGGTGGCGACTTGAAGAACACCTTCGCGCTGCTGCGCGACGGCCAGGGCCTGCTGTCGCAGCACATCGGCGACCTGCACGACGCGGCCTGCCTGGCCGACCAGCAGCGCGCACTGGCCGACTGCCTGCGCTTCTACGACTTCGAGCCCGACATCGTGGCTTGCGATGCACATCCGGGTTATGTCTCGACGCAGATCGCGCGTCAGCGCTTCGCGGACCGGTGCCACAGTGTGGGCCACCACCACGCGCACATCGCCGCCTGCCTGGGCGAACACGGCTGGCCGCTGGACGGCGGCGCGGTGATCGGCATTGCGCTCGACGGCATTGGCCTGGGCGACGACGGCGAACTCTGGGGCGGCGAGTTTCTGCTCGCCGACTACCGCCGGTGCCAACGGGTGGGCACCTTCAAGCCGGTGGCCTTGATGGGCGGCGACGTGGCGGCGCGCGAGCCCTGGCGCTGCACTTACGCGCACCTAATGGCCGAGCTGGGCCCGGCGCGCTTCCACATGAACTACGAAGAACTGGAACTGCACCGCTTCTTCGAAACCAAGCCGCGAGCACTGCTCGACGCGGTGCTGGCCAACCCGAAGCTCTCGCCCAAGGCCAGCAGCGCTGGCCGCCTCTTCGATGCCGTCGCCGGCGCTATCGGCCTGTGCCGCGAGCGCGTCGCCTTCGAGGGCGAAGCGGCGATGCAACTTGAAGCGCTGATCACGCCCGAAGACCTGGCCGAAGACAGCGAGCTCGACTACCCCTTTGCCACACCGCGACTCGACCAAGGCAAAGGTCTGCCCTGCATCGAACCGCTGGCGATGTGGCAGGCGCTGCTGGGCGACCTGATCCTGCACACGCCGCCAGCGCGCATGGCCGCGCGCTTCCACCGCGGGCTGGCGGCGGTGATCGTGCGCCTGGCCGCGCAGCTGGCCGAAACACACAGCGTCACCACAGTGGCGCTGGGCGGTGGCGTGTTCCAGAACCGTGTGCTGGCTGAGCGGGTGCTGCAAGGCCTGGCGACAGCCGGGCTCACCGCACTGCTGCCGCGCCAGGTGCCGGTGAACGACGGCGGGCTGGCCTGGGGCCAGGCCTTGATCGCGCTGGCACGACAAGATCGCACGACAACCATCAACCTCTGAAGGACCGTCACCATGTGCCTCGGCATCCCCGGTCGTATCGAGTCCATCACGCGCCCCGAAGCCAAGCTCGCGCTGGTGGACGTGCTGGGCGTCAAGCGCGAGATCAACATCGCCTGCATCGTGCGCGAGGGCGAGCCACTCGATGAGTGCATCGGCGCCTGGGTGCTGGTACACGTGGGCTTTGCGATGAACCGCGTTGACGAGCGTGAAGCGATGCTGACTTTGCAGCTGTTGAAGGAACTCGGCGACGTGCAGGCCGAGCTGGAATCCTTCAAGACGCGGGCGACGGCGTGAACATAACGACGGACCTGTCGGGCCTGTACCCGCACATGGCGGGCGCGGCGCCAGACGCCGGCAAGCTCGACGCCGCGCTGCGCGAAGCCCTGCTGGCGAAGTGCCGCGACAGCGTCGAGGTCAAGTCGCGTTTTTTCGAAATCCACGCCGACGAGTTGATGCGCGCCGCGCACCTGCTGGCCGACAGCTTTCGCAGCGGTGGGCGCCTGTACACGATGGGCAATGGCGGCTCGGCTTGCGACGCGGCGCACATCGCAGTCGAGTTCCAGCACCCGGTCACCGCAGGCCGCCCAGCGTTGCCGGCGCAGAACCTGGCGCAGGACATGGCGATGATCAGCGCAGTGGGCAACGATGTCGGTTTCGGCGAGGTTTTTGCGCGCCAGATGCCGGGCTTGATCCGGCCGGGTGACGTCGCTTTCGGCGTTTCGACAAGCGGCAATTCGGCCAATGTGTTGCGTGGCCTGGAAGTGGCCCATTCACTGGGCGCACGCACGCTGGCGCTGGCCGGTGGCAACGGCGGCGCAATGGCGCGCGCCGCATCGGTCGAGTTGTGCCTGACGGTGGCCAGCGACAGCATCCACCGCGTGCAGGAAACCCATGTCGCGATCTACCATGTGCTGTGGGATTTGGTGCACAGCCTGCTGGCCAATCACCGCCTGGTTCAAGGCCAGGCGCGGAGGCCCGCATGAAATACGTCGATGAATTCCGCGACCCGCTGGCCGCCCGCGCCTTGTTGCGCGAAATCACCGCTGCCACCGAACGCCTGGGCGCGACGCCGAAGAAGCCGCTGCAGATCATGGAAGTCTGCGGCGGCCACACGCATTCGATCTTTCGCTACGCGCTGAAGGACCTGATCCCGCCGGCGCTTGAATTCGTGCATGGCCCCGGCTGCCCCGTGTGCGTGCTGCCGATGGGCCGTGTCGATGACTGCATTGCCATCGCCCGGCATGCGGGCGTGATTTTCACCACCTTCGGCGACGCCATGCGCGTGCCCGGGTCCAAAGGCTCTCTGTTGCAAGCGCGCGCTGAAGGCGCCGACGTGCGCATGGTCTATTCGCCACTGGACGCGCTGGACCTGGCGGCGGCCAACCCGGACCAGCGCGTCGTCTTCTTTGCGCTCGGCTTCGAGACCACGATGCCCTCGACCGCGATGACGGTGCTGGAGGCCGAACGGCGCGGCATCACCAACTTCTCGCTCTTCTGCAACCACATCACGATCGTGCCGACGATCAAGGCGATTCTCGATTCACCCGGGATGGGCATCGACGGCTTCCTCGGGCCCGGCCATGTGGCGATGGTGATCGGCAGCGCGCCTTTCGAATTCATCGCGCGCCAGTACAAGCGCCCGCTGGTGATCGCGGGCTTTGAGCCCACCGACATCCTGCAAAGCCTGTTGATGGTGTTGCAGCAGCTGGAAGCCGGCAGCGCCGAGATTCAAAACCAGTACGCGCGGCTGGTACACCCGCGCGGCAATGCGGTGGCGCTGCAGGCCATCACGAAGGTCTTTGAGCTGCGTGAATTCTTCGAGTGGCGCGGCCTGGGCTCGATCGACCATTCAGGCATCCGCATGCGCAGCGAGTACGCCGCCTACGACGCAGAACGCCTGTTCGAAGTGCCCGGCGCACGCATCGCCGACCCCAAGAGCTGCCAGTGCGGCGAGGTGCTGAAAGGTGCCATCAAACCGCCGCAGTGCAAGGTCTTCGGCAGCGCCTGCACACCGCAGACGCCGCTGGGTGCGCTGATGGTCAGCAGCGAAGGTGCCTGCGCCGCGTACTACCAGTTCGCGCGCCGCGCGCC